>CASBRB010000298.1 GCA_949127975.1 Oscillatoriales cyanobacterium PMM_0019
GTGCAGAAATTAATTTCCGACTGCTGCCACTCTCTTGGTGCTGAGAATTGCTGGGCACACATCAATCCCAGCAGTTTGTCGCCACCGACAATCGGCGTAATCACCACCGAGCGGATTCTTAACCGTTCGTACACCTCACGGTGACATGGGGTGAGATTGGCTGTGTAAATGTCATCAATTACAAATACACGCCCATTGCGGTATTGCTCTACTCCGACATCTGAATCGGTGAAGTAGGTATCTGCTACTTTCATGTTCAAGCAAGGCGGGATACCTGCCGCCGCTGCTTCAGCAACAATGTCTCCACTCCAGTCTGGGTTGAAACGGTAGACTGACACCCGTTCGGCGTTGAGTAGTTGTTGTATTCCTTGAACGGCTTTTCGGAAAACCTCGTTGACATTTAGAGATTCACGAGCGCTGCTGGCAATATCTGCAAATAGTTCTGCTCGATAGGCTTCTAAATCTTGGTTGTGTAACAAGTCTTTAACCCTTGTCACCATGTTATTAAAGCTCATCGCTAAGTTTCGGGTTTCTGTCGTGCCACGAGGTTCAACGTATGTATCCCAATTTCCAGCAGCTACTTCTTCTGATTTCCCACTTAATTCCTTCAAAGGCCCAGACCAGCGGCGTGCTAAACTGATGACTATCCCTGCACCCACTGCTCCTAGGGCTAGAAAAATTAGCAGAAAAATTAGCCCCTGCTCGTTACCTACGGCACCAAGTTCGGAAAGATCGATCGAACTGACACTCACCCAATTGCTACCGGGAACTGTGGCAAGAGTATATTTTCTGCCATCCCGATCGAATGAGGTACTCAGGATTAACTGTCCTTCCTGAACATAAGGAATTATATTCAGTCCCTGTAGCCGATCTTTTGCACTAACGTAGCTAGGCTTTTTACCGTTGCTGGACTTGTCTATATTACTGGAAAGCGCTTCATCACGTAAAGCGGTTGCCTTTTGTAAAATCGGATCTCCGCCTAGCAACTCCTGCCTATCCTTGGGACCATCAGGTGTGATGGTGCTGATAACAGCTTTGCTGGCAGGAGCGATAATCTGAATTTTTTCCGAAGGAGTCAGCCCCAAATGTTGTAAAGGCACCGCCAGCTCGTTAAAGTTATCAGTCGGCATTACAGCCTTAACCACACCTAGAAATTCGTTGCCTGAGTTAGGATCTTTTATTGCCTTGTTCAGTTCAACATTAAGAATGCTGGCCCGATCGCGTACTGGTTCACTAATCCATTTTCCTTCAGTTTTAGCCTTTTTCCACCCTGGTGAGCCACTTTGGGGATCGTTTTCCACAGGAGCCGCAGCACCAATGGTGACTCCATTTTTATCTGTCACCAATAATTGCGAAAAATTCTGCTTTTTCGCTACTTGCTGCAAATAGGAATTTAAGGTTGGACTAATCTGCGATGGGCTTGGAGGTGCAACAGGATTTGTTAGCACCGTAGCAGGTGCGGCTGGTTTATTGCTTGCTCTAGCTGCGTTAATAATTAAGGGATTTTCTGCTAAAGATGACGGAATTTTTAAAGCATCGTCGAGCGCGTTGCTAGCTAAGTCTGCTGAGAGCATAGCATCGTTCCCTAATTTGGAATTAGCGCTATTAGCTGCTTGATGTTTAGTAACCCCCCAACTTACGGCTCCAGCAATTGCCAGAGGTGCTAATACTACAGGTAAAATTGTCAGCAACAATTGGCGACGCAGAGTCAAGCTTCGCCGAGGAACCGATTTTTCCCCCTGGTTTGGATTTGCTTCTTGCTCTGTTGCCTGTCCTCCATTCCTGGAACCGTCTTCTGGATGTTCCTCTATGCTTTTATCCTGTAATTTTTGTTGATTAGCAACTACAAAACTGGGAGGGGGCGGTGGTGGTGGTTGATGCTTAACGATTTGCGGGCGACCATTTACTCGACCATTAGTAGGGGCTTTACTTTTATGGGATTGAGAATCAGAATGCTTATCCATGATATTTTTCCTAGAAGGTAGATGACGTGCTGAAAAAAAAATCTAACCGAGAAATTTTGGACTTTAGACTACCGATAATGGAATTGAACTTTAAGAGTAGGGAGCCAGGAGCCTTTAAAGTTCTGAATTAGGCATTCGAGAAATGATGGCTTCCCCCTCTAAAACTATCAGCATTTCACCATTTGGTTTCATCCAGTATCCGCGTAAAAATGGCACCAGTTCAGGGGTTACAGCCGACTGAGGAGGGGATTGAATTAAATTGGTATCGCACCACTCCATATCTTCCACTCCATTCACAACTAGCCCCAGCATCTTTCTGCCACTAATTTGACTCCCTCCTCGCTGTTTACTGGTCACTTGAGCAGCACTATGAGTAACAATGGCTGTGTAGTTGGAACGAGTAATTTCCTGTTGGTACAAAGGAGCCAGTCCGATTAAATGCCCCAAATCTACCAGCCAGAGAATCTCGCCACGCCAGTTATAAACTCCTATTACCCAAGCTGGCATATGAGGAATAGGCACAACCAAACTAACTGGAATAGTCAGCACTTCTGTCATTTGATTGACAGGCAGTAGCGCTGTAGTCTCACCGCCCAAATTAAACCGCAAAAATTGCTTGCCAACAACGGCTTTGTGCGTGTTACCTTTAGACTGCTCAATAATGGTTGTATTCCCTTTCCAAAACTCAGATACCATAGCTTGCTAACTTTTGATTAATTGCTTAACAGTCCGCAACAATTCTTCTGGATCTATTGGCTTGGGTATGTAAGCATCTGCCCCTTGCTTCATTCCCCAAAATTTGTCCATATCACTACTTTTGGTGGAACAAAGTACAACTGGTATCGTGCTAGTGTTGGCATCAGCCTTAAGTTCACGACACAGTTCAAAACCGCTACGCCCAGGCAAAACAACGTCCAAAATTATTACATCAGGTTTATGGAGATTAATTTTTTGTAATGCCTCCTCGCTGCTATTAGCTGTCAAAACATTTAAGCCTCCTCGCTGTAAACAGCTCGTGAGAATTTCCCGTTCCGTTAAAGTATCTTCCACAACTAAAGCAGTATGCATTTCATTCACCTCTTAAAAAGAACTAGAATCAACCTACCACCAAATCAGCGTCTTTCAAGTGCTTCAGGTACTTGTTTGTTACCGCTAGCACCGTTTCGGCATCAACTGGTTTGCCAAGAAAATCTGTAGCTCCTACCATTTTGGCACGTACTCGGTCAATGATACCGTCATTACCTGTTAAAATAATAATCGGTGTGTCACGAAAAGCACTAACCTTACGCAATTGGGTACAAATTTCGTAGCCATTGGTATTCGGCATGACTAGATCCAGAAATATTAACTCAGGCTTGCGTGCTAACAAAGTAGCGATCGCCCGCATCGAATCTTGCACGGCTAAAATCTGATACCCTCCTGCGGTTAAAATTTTCCCCATCGTTTGGCAAACCAATGGGCTATCATCCACACAAGCAACCAGCGGCTTTTGAACTACCGACTGACTTGGTGTTGGTTCTTGATGAGGCGCAGCGATCGCTAATGATAAATCCGGAATATTAATTAACTCCACAACCCCTGCCTCAATGTAAGGCAATAGGGAACGAGTTACTTCCGTAACATTGCGCTTTGTCTGAAAACCTATGTCTCGCAAAGAGCGCTGCCCGTTTAATAATGTTGTTAAAGATTGGTAAACGGTACCCGATGTTTTTTGTTGCAGTTGCTCTGCTTGCTTAATCACCGGAGCTTGGTCGGGAAAAATATCTGAAATTTTTGCGGCTTTCCAAGTTTGCCAAATTTTTTGAGCTTCTGTTATTGCTTGTTCAGCATCTATCAATACCAGTTGTGGTGATAAGGGATTTTCTTGCTGCACTTCACAAGTTACTTGCAAGGCTTGAATCACATCAAACAACACTTCCATAATTATCGTTTGAATCATCTTCACTACTTGCTCTCTGGTAATACGTTGCTGCTGTACCCAAGAACACAACAACTGATATTCCCAACAATTACTGCTACCGTCAGAGGCACCTCCCGAAATTTCACTAACTAGCTGTCTTAGCTGTTTCAAATCTATTTTAACCCCGTAAGCAGCTAAATTTCTTTGCCACCTTCTAACCGAATGCACCCCCCCAGTAGCGTACAAAATTCGACCCATGTATACGTAAAAAGTCCATAACTGCCCTAATGGACCTTGTAACAAGATCCGCCCACTAAAACGAACTTGTTTTAAAGCCGTAAGCTTGTTAGCAAAAGCAGCAATTGTGATGTGTTGGGCGGTCATCATCCTAATTCCTTCAGAATTTCGCTTAACTTTACGAACAAGTCTATTTTTTTAGTTATACTTCTTCGCTAGCCAAGCTAGTAGCACCCTGTCTGTACTTTTATTGTAAATGGAATCACTGATAGTAGCGCTCCAATATTTAATTCTCTAACAACCTATAGTTAAGTAATAACATTAAACTTAACTTTGCTATCTCTGTAATTATACTGAAAAAAAGTTACATTTTTGCCCTTTTTGGTAAAATCACTGAAAAATTTATGTTAAATTTTATTAAGATGATGCCAGAGGCAAGGCCGATGATCCCTGTCAAGCAATGGTATCATGTTAGCGGGGAACACCTTGTATAACAGGACGAACTTCCGAACCTGGAAAAGGTTCTGGATTCCCCATCCAGTTGAAGCCATTAAGCCGGAAGCTTATGGAACCAATCTGCACTACAGGATTATAGCGCAAAACGATGTCATAAGTACGACGGCTATATTCCAGTAAGTAGTCGGTACTGATTTGCTTATTATTGTCTAAGTTAATGGCAGTTTGAAGCCCTAGGCGAAACGGACCATAAATTTGCTGGTTGATGCCCGCAGACAGCACTTTGTTATCGACAAGACGGTCAAATAGAAAGGGGGAGCTGCCACTAGGTACTGTTTCAGAGTAAGAGACATTAAAACCGGTGTAGTCTAGATAAGGTCGAGAAAAATGACCGATTTGCCCTTGTAACCCGATGCTACCACTGATGGAATTCTGAGTATCACCACTACTGTAACCAGTAATAACTCCAGTAACACCAGCATTCAATTGGAGGAAGGGAACGACTGGCACTCCTGTGTATCGCAATCCTTCTTCGGCAGTGGGTGGCAAACCTTTGTCCTGCCACAGTAAAAAGCTACGGCTGAGGGAAGCACTGCCTTGATAGCGATTGAGGTTAACGCGATTGTTGGTGCGCTCAGGTTCGAGCAAGTCAGGGCGATCGGTGTCAGCATTGATGAGCTGAGCGCTTCCCTGATAACTTAAGTATAAGCCCGTTTTACCTAAGGGAAACACGGGGGAAGTCAGTAAGGCACCAAAGCTACTCTGTACGGTTTGGTATCCTAGGGAACCGTTGTAAAGGCGATCGCGGTAGCTATATTCTAGGCTCAGAGTAAGGGGTATAGTGGTGCCGACAATCTGGTTGAGAAACAGACGCGCCCGTGCCTTGTCTTCAAACTGGCTCATATCGAGGCTAGTCATTGACGCAAACCCCTGCAATGTGGTTCTAGGACTCAGGGTGGCATTGAGGTTTCCCCTGAGCCCAAGGGTATCTAAGCTTAAATATTTGCCCTGCTGAATTGCTTCCTGGAGAAAATACTGGGGTGTGAGACTAAAATTTACTTTCGGAGTGGCAATGATGTCAAAGCTGCGTTCGACGAATAAGCCACCGCGATCGGTATTATCAAACCCGAATGTAATCAAACCAGGTGAGCGTGGGTTGCGATCGATTGTAATCCGATTTCGCAACAGCGGCACATTGAAACTTTGATCCAACACCAAGTGGGGATTGGTTGCTGTAACCTCACTTACCAATGGTGTAATCCGCTGAAACTGGGCGCTTCTCGTGCGCAACTCTAACTCTGGCGGTGAAAAGGGGTCGTTGGTAATCCGCACATCTGTAGCTTGCAAGCTTTGAGTGTCGAAATCAACTCTATCTGCTTGCCAGCGCAGTCGGTTGAAAGTACCGCCCCGTTTCCAGGGGGGCTGGTTGTCTACGTTCCTAGTAGAACCAACTACCAACCCAAAACTGCCTGGGCTGGTTATCTGCTCTACCGGTTCATTTGCCATCAGGCGATCGCTTAACGGTTGAGAAGACCATTTAGTGACATCATTTGGTAAAGTGGGGGATAAATCTGTGGTGGCTGTGGGCTCGTAAAACTCACCGCTAGCATTAGCGATCGTGCCCCTGTCTTGGACAAAGTTATATTCAAAGCGCGAACCACGCAGCAGTTGTTGCCCTCGCGTCAGGGTGACATTGCCCTGTGCGACTGCTATCCGATTTACTAAGTTTACATCTAGCCGATCGGCATCGAGTACCGCTCCAGCAAAGCGCATTACCACATGACCTTCTGCCGTAATTACTTGACGCGAGGCGTCGTACTGCTGTCGGTCTGCCGTTAATTCAATCACACCCCCAGCACCAAAAGGTGTAGTCTGTACGGGAGTTTTTGGTTTGGCAGAGGGAGATGTTGCGATCGGAAACTCTCTAACTTTTCCACCACGCTCTTTCGTCAATAGACGAGTAACCGTATTATAGGGAACAGAGAGGGTGAAAGAGAAAGCCGGGACGGGGGAAAGCGAGGACGCGGAGATGTTACTAGAAACCTTCTCCCCCTCTCTCCCGGGTGCAGTTGCGACGGGTATAATCGGATGTTCTACGGAAATTGGAGAACCGAGCAGGGCTGCCTTAGTAGCACCCCTAATCCGAGAAGACTCAGGCACAAACGTTTCTGGCACCTGGGTGTTTGCCACGGTTGCTGTGGGCAAAGTCCTGGTGGTTCTAGATCCTGGCGTCTGGGTTAATAAGGAATCAGCCGCGACCCTGACTTCTGCACCAGGCGGTAAAAGAGCAACAATCTTAGCTGGTTCAGGCGACGGGACTGGATAGAACATTTTTCACAAAGGCGTCGAACTAACAGTCCTGCATCAAAAGTTGGACTTGCGCGTAGGGGCAAGATATGCCTCGCCCCCAGACTGGCTAGAGCCATCAAGCTCTAGCTGATTATTCCAAATCCCGCCGTTTGGGGTTACGAGCAGGATCGTTTGACAAAAAGCCAAACACGAATAACAGCACAAAGAAAGCGACAACGATATCAACAACGATTTTGAGGGTTTCCATAGCTAGATCTCCAAGGGCATAAAGCAAATATCCGCATCAGATGACGCGATAACGTTTTTATCATACCGTCAAAGGGCTTCGCGGGAGATCGGACTGAAAATTGGAATTTTGGAAAGTAAGCCAGCCCGTATGCATAAACTTGATGCAAAAATAGTGTTAAGAGTTGCGGAATATTGGCTCAATAAAAGCCACAATAGCCCTCATAACTGTAAAAACCTGTAGTGTTATGAAGCCGATTCGCACATTTAATGTCAGTCCGTCCCTACCAGCCCAACTCGAACCGCTGCGCAAGCTCGCCTACAACATCCACTGGGATTGGAATATTGAAACTAAAGAATTATTTCGACGCCTCGATCGCGACTTGTGGGAATCGAGCCGCCACAATCCCGTCTTGATGCTGGGCACTATCAGCCAAGCACGAGTGCAGGAAGTAGCAGAAGACGATGGTTTCCTGGCACAGATGGAGCGAGCAGTTCGTCAGCTTGACGATTATCTCCAAGAACGAAACTGGTATCGCAAAAACAGAATTCAACCACAGCCGGAATCTGCTGACTCACACCCAAATCCCAACTGCCAAATCCCAAATCCTGAATGCTACGCCTACTTCTGCGCCGAATTTGGCTTGGTTGATTGCCTGCCCATCTACTCCGGTGGTTTGGGCGTCTTGGCTGGGGATCACCTGAAATCTGCTAGCGACTTGGGACTGCCCCTTGTCGGCGTTGGTTTACTCTACCAAGAAGGCTACTTTGCTCAATATCTCAACCCCGAAGGCTGGCAGCAGGAACGCTACCCCATCAACGATTTCTACAATATGCCTTTGCACCTAGAACGCCATCCCGACGGTTCAGAACTGAGGATTGAGGTCGAGTATCCAGGCCGCACAGTCTATGCTCGTGTCTGGCGCGTGCAGGTGGGAACTGTACCCCTCTACTTGCTAGATACTAACATTGAACCGAACAATCCCTACGACCACGATATCACTGACGAATTATATGGCGGTGACCTGGATATGCGGATTCACCAGGAAATGATGCTGGGAATTGGGGGCACCCGGATGCTCAAGGCGTTAGGATACGAACCCACAGTCTATCACCTGAATGAAGGGCACTCTGGCTTTTTGATTTTGGAACGCATGCGGATGCTGATGCAGGAAGAACATCTCAGCTTTACCGACGCCAAACAAGTAGCGCAATCCACTCAGGTGTTCACCACTCATACACCAGTTTCTGCCGGCTTCGATTTGTTCCCGCCGGACAAAGCAATGGATTACGTAGGGCACTATGCTGATATTTATGGGCTGTCTCGTGAGGAGTTTCTCGGACTCGGACGAGAAAATACAGGTGATTTGTCTTCGCCTTTTAGTATGGCAGCACTGGCAATTAAAACTTCTAGCTTTATTAATGGTGTCGCCCAACTGCACGGTGAAGTGTCGCGGGTAATGTTTCAAGGTCTATGGAAGGATTTGCCCCTGACAGAAGTACCGATTACAGCAATCACTAATGGGGTACATGCTCGCAGTTGTGTGGCTAAGTCAACTCAGGAGTTATACGATCGCTACCTAGGCCCAAATTGGTCGGAGAAAGGTACAGAAGATCCCCTCTGGGAACGGGTGCAATCGATTCCTGACGAAGAATTATGGCGCAATCACGAGCGTTGTCGCTCAGAATTGGTAGTGTTTGCGCGGGAACGGCTAGTAAAGTATGTGCGATCGCGCGGTGCCTCTTCTGCGGAAATTGACCAAGCTCAGGAAGCCCTAGACCCCAGTGTCCTGACAATTGGCTTTGCTCGCCGATTTGCTACTTATAAACGCGCTACTCTGTTCCTGCGCAACTTAGATCGGATCAAAAAGATTTTGTTCGGGGACAAAACCCGCCGGGTGCAGTTCGTCATTGCTGGCAAGGCTCACCCGAAAGATATTCCTGGGAAAGAACTGATCCGCGACATCGTTCAGTTCACCAGGCATGAAGGGATATCTTCTGTGGTGTTTATCCCTGACTACGATATCCACGTCGCCCGGTTAATGGTGGCGGGTTGTGATGTCTGGCTGAACACTCCGAGGCGTCCCAGAGAAGCATCTGGCACCAGTGGCATGAAGGCGGCAATGAATGGCTTGCCTAACCTGAGTGTGTTAGATGGTTGGTGGGACGAAGCAGATTATATCCGCACTGGCTGGGCGATCGGTCATCGTGAAAATTATGACGACCACAACTATCAAGATGATGTAGAAGCCAATGCTTTGTACGACTTGTTCGAGCAGGAAGTAGTACCTTTGTTCTACGAGCGCGATGCCGAGGGTATTCCCCGTGGCTGGATTGCGAAGATGAAAAATGCGCTCAGGTTAAACTGCCCGTTCTTCAATACGGCTCGGATGGTACGGGATTATGCAGTGCGGGCATATTTTCCGGCGGCCGATCGCTACCAAGTTATGACTGCTGACAACTACGCACCAGCTAAGGAGTTAGCTACTTGGAAGACGCGGATTTTTCAGCATTGGTACGACATGAAAATTGAATCAATTGATGTTTCTGAACCTGAGCAAATTCAGGTAAATCAAAGGGTGTCTGTCAAAGCTCAGATAAATCTGGCAGGACTTACCCCTGATGATGTGCAGGTGGAACTGTACCAAGGTTCAGTTAATGCTGAGGGCGAGATTGTTAATGGCACAACCGTGGTGATGGAACACCACGGAGACAAGAGACAGGGTGGGATTATTTATACTACTGATATTCTCTACTCTGCCTCTGGTTTGCAGGGTTTATCTCTGCGGGTGTTACCTAAACACGCATATCTCAGTAGTCCCCACGAACTAGGCTTAATTCGTTGGGCTTAGATTTTTGCTTGCTAATGGCGTCAGGGATTGGGTTCAGGCGATGCATCTTTGAGCTTTGTGAACTATCGTCAATCCCCGCTTCTGAACTTGTAGAACTGTAGAACTGTAGGGTGCGTTAGCGACAGCGTAACGCACCGTTACTGAACTTGTAGAACTGTAGGGTGCGTTAGCGACAGCGTAACGCACCGTTACTGATACTGAACTTGTAGAACTGTAGGCATGGGAGCTATTGTTCTTGCATCAAGCGCAAATAGTTGCGTCGCAACTGTGCCATATTGTCTATCATCCGGTCTGAAAGTTCTTTTTCGACATCGCACATCTGATGCCAAAATAATGCCGATCGCCTTGCTGCAATAACTTCCTGCCAGAGTAAATCCAACAGTTCAGCAGCCAAGGGGGTTTCCGCGTCCACACTGGCACGTAGCTGCTCAAACGCCTGATTAGCTTCGGCGTGTGTAGCAACCTCTTGCGCCAGCGACAGGCACTTTTTTAGCTGGGTAACCGGATTTTGGGATGAAGACTGAGTCATAATTATAAAAAATGATACGGCGTTCGACGTTTATATATGATTTTTTGGCAGTTCCTGCACGGGTAGTTTACAAAAAACAACAATGGTTAAGCAGCGAGTTCTCTCTGGGGTTCAACCAACTGGCAGTCTCCACCTGGGTAACTACCTGGGAGCGGTTCGTAACTGGGTAGAAAATCAAAGCCAGTATGAAAATTTCCTTTTCGTGGCAGATTTGCATGCCATTACAGTGCCACACAACCCAGCTACCTTGGCTGGTGATACCTACAAGGTGGCGGCTCTGTATCTAGCTTGTGGGTTAGATTTGAACCATTCCACCATTTTCGTGCAATCCCATGTCTCTGCCCACAGTGAACTCACCTGGCTACTCAACTGTATCACGCCCCTGAACTGGCTACAAGATATGATCCAGTTTAAAGAAAAAGCTGTTAAGCAGGGAGAAAACGTCAATACTGGCTTACTAGACTATCCAGTGCTGATGGCGGCAGATATTTTACTCTATCAAGCAGACAAAGTGCCTGTGGGGGAAGATCAAAAGCAACACTTAGAACTCACTCGCGATATTGTCAATCGGTTTAACCACCTGTTTGCTGGTAAAAAGCCTGTTTTAAAGCTCCCAGAGCCACTGATTCGGTCTGAGGGGGCACGAGTGATGAGTCTGACTGATGGTACTCGGAAAATGTCGAAGTCTGACCCTTCGGATATGAGCCGGATTAATTTGCTAGACTCTACAGATGACATTGTCAAAAAGATTAAGCGTTGTAAAACTGACTTGGTTCGGGGCTTGACGTTTGATGACTCAGAAAGACCTGAGTGTAACAACCTGTTGACTATTTATATGCTGCTGTCTGGTAAAACTAAGTCAGAAGTCGCACAAGAATGTCTTGATATGGGGTGGGGGCAGTTTAAACCCTTGCTCACAGAAACAACTATTGCCGCCCTCAAGCCAATTCAGGAGAAGTATCAAGCTATAATGGACGATTTGGGATATTTGGAGTCAGTATTGCGTCAGGGCAGGGAAAAGGCTCAAGCTCAAGCTAACGACACTCTCGCTAAAGCAAAAACTGCACTGGGTTATTCGCTGGCTTTGTGAAAATTTCCAGTTTCCACATATTTTGGACGGTAAACTGTCTAGAGAGGCCATGCAAATTTCTAGTCCAAAGTTGACAATGACTGATTTTCGCTCCGCCGTTCAGGCTGGTGAATTTTTGATTACGGCAGAGGTGACACCGCCAAAGGGCGGCAACCCAGCACATATGGTGCAAATGGCTCAAACTCTTAAAGGACGGGTGCATGCCGTTAATGTTACGGATGGCAGTCGAGCAGTGCTGCGGATGTGTCCGGTGGCAGCTTCTGTGATTTTATTACAGCATGGAATTGAACCGATTTGTCAGATAGCCTGTCGCGATCGCAACCGGATTGGTTTGCAAGCCGGACTCATGGGTGCCCACGCCCTCGGCATCCGCAATATTCTAGCTCTCACTGGCGATCCAGTCAAAGCTGGTGACCATCCAGACGCCAAAGCTGTTTTTGATCTAGAATCAGTACGACTACTACAATTGATTCGCCAATTGAATCACGGCTTAGATAGTAACGATAAACCTTTGACTGATGAAGCTACTGACTTATTTGCTGGTGCGGCTGTAGATCCTCAGTCGCCCAGTTGGTCTGGACTACAGCGACGGTTTGAACGTAAATTAGAGGCGGGTGCCCAATTTTTCCAAAGTCAGTTGATTACCGATTTTGAACTGCTGGAAAAATTTATGGACAAAATCGCCGCTGGCACGGAAAAACCAATTTTAGCTGGCATTTTTCTGCTGAAATCCGCTAAAAACGCCGAGTTTATCAACCGATGTGTGCCAGGAGTTAACATCCCACAGCACATGATCGATCGCTTGGCAAAAGCCTCAGACCCCCTTCAGGAAGGGATGAAGATTGCTGCCGAGCAAGTACAGTTGTCGCGTCAACTTTGCCAAGGCGTCCATATAATGGCGGTAAAGCGAGAAGACTTGATTTCCCAAATACTTGACATGGCTGGACTTCCACCTGTGAGAAAGTAAAAAGTTTTTTGTCTTGTGTTTTACCCGGAATTTGAACGGTCATTATTGTTTAAGAGAAGTGAGTTCAGTGAAGAATCCCAACATGAAATTACGTTTACTGCCTGTTGTTTTTGCTTTAGTGGTTCCCCTTGCTGCTTGTAGTGGCAATAGCACTGCCAACCCCGAAAAAAATAACTCGGCACAGCCACAAAAGGTAGATAATTCTCCATCTTCTCAAACATCCACTTCCCCAAACACTCAATCATCGGCGGCACCATCCGCCAATTCTAGCCCCAATTCTAATGCTGTCAGCAGCGAGCCGTTTAGTTATACTTCCCCAGATGGAAACTATACCGCCAAGTTTCCTGGCAAACCAAGCGAACAGCCAAGGTCTACTGATTCACCACAAGGAAAAGTTACTGGAGCAGAAGTGAGATATGTAGATCAAGCCAAACAGCAACTTTACCTAACTGGTCATGTTAACCTACCTATTGCACCCGGAAATAAACTCAATGACGCGAACATTCAACAAATTCTCACTAATGGTCGCGATAGTATGGTTAAAACAAGTGGAGCGACTGTAAAAAATGAAAAGCAGATTAGCCAAAATGGTTTTCCCGGCAAAGAATTCGTCATGAGTCTGCCGAATGGTACGGCTGTCAAAGCTAGGATATATATCAATCCTAATAACAAGAGAGCCTATCAAGTTATAGTTGCCGCCAAGGATGGCAAGGTAGATTCTACTGAAGTTAACACTTTTATGGATTCAATGGTGATTGCTAAATAATCGGAAAATCCTTTGAGGATAAGCGTTGTAGGTTGGGTTGAGGAACGAAACCCAACCAAAAGGTGTGAAAACCTTGGGTTTCCCTCTATTGAAGCTCTGAGCCAATTGATAAGCGTTGTAGCGTTGTAGGTTGGGTTGAGGAACGAAACCCAACATAGGGGCAACCACAGGGGGATTGCCCCTACGAATCGCTATATGTAGAGGCAGTATTACAGCATATATCGGGGCAACCACAGGGGGATTGCCCCTACGAATCGCTATATGTAGAGGCAGTATTACAGCATATATAGGGGCAACCACAGGGGGATTGCCCCTACGGACTGCTGTTCACCTAATTTTAAAATGAGAGATTTTCTGGTATAAGCCTCGTGCCACCCCGTTCAATTCCTCAAGTGTGCGGTTAATTTCACGCAGAGAGCCTGCCGTCTGGGCAGAGGCTTGACTCAATTCCTCCATCGCCCCACTAATTTGTACTGCCCCTTCTGACTGAGCTATTACGCTGCTACCCACTTCTTGAAAGCGGGGGGTGATCGTTTGCACTCTATCAATAATTGACTCTAATTTGCCGCTGATATTCTGGACATCTCGAACGCCTTGTTCTACTTGTTGGCTGAATTTACCCATTTCCGTCACCCCTGTAGACACTGCCCCTTGCATTTCTTTAACCATTGTTTCGATATCTAAAGCAGCTAAGGCTGTTTGATCGGCTAGACGGCGGATTTCTCTGGCAACCACGGCAAATCCCCTACCAAATTCTCCTGCTTTTTCCGCTTCAATTGCCGCGTTTAGGGAGAGTAAATTGGTTTGATCTGCTACTTTGGTAATGGTAGTGATGATAGTATTAATGCTGTGGGCTTTGGCGCTGATCGCTCCTAATTTGTTAGAAATACTACTGGTAGCATCGACTAACATCAGCATGGTTTTTTCCATCTGGTTCAGCTCTTGTTGACTATCACCCGCGCCTTCAGCCGTTGCTTGGGAGTTCTGCTCCACTTTATTCATTGTCTGTACTAATTCAGAAGAGGTGGCAGCAATCTTCTTGGCTGTTGAGGCTACATAATTAGTTGAAGCTCCTTGTTCAGTCAAGGTTGCCTCGAGTTGCTTGCCTGAAGCTGCAATCTGAGTGACGGTGCTGGTGATTTGAACCCCGGTTTTCTGTATCTCATGGACTAAAGAAGTTAGGGTTTTAGCCATTTCGTGAAACGCATTCTGTAAATTCCCGATCTCATCTAATTCCTCCGTAGCTGTAACTGGATCTGTTAGATCTCCTTTGGCAATTTTTTGTGCTACTTTTTCTACTCTCTCAATTCGATCGGTTATTTCTACTGTCAGATCTGTAGTTAGCTTCAAGGAGATCAAGAAAGATATTATTGGAATAGCTACCGCCAATATTTCTATCACTATAAGAGAAATATTAGTCTGGTTAATATTTGTACTCAACTGCGCTAGTTTGTCGTTGCGAATTTCTTGATTTAACTTGTCAAATTGTCCAACTATTCTTTTAGATTCTCTTAGATAATTATCTACCGCTTGTTGTTGCTGTCCCTCATCTCTCAGGCGGAAGGTAGTTTTAGCCAAAGTGTCAAACTCATTTGCCAGCTTAATCATTTCGTCAAAAATTTCTTGCTTGTCTCGACCTTCATCTTTAATTAGATTTTCTGCTCGTTTAGCAGACTCATCAAAATTATTTTTTTGTTTCTGAAAACTTTCTATAGCATTCTCAGCATTTCCAACAAGTAGATAGCCGCGAATTTGCCGAGCCATAAGTGAAATTCTCAATACCATATCATCAGTAGTTAACAGAACATCCTGCGCCTTATTTACTTTTTTGAAAGTGGAAGTGGTTTGAATAGAATTAACCAAAACTATTGCTCCAAATAATATTATAGGCAATGAACTAAACAAAAGAATGCGAGAAATAATGCGATCTTTAAGTGTGGTTTTTTGTTTGTTAGACATTCCTATTTTCTCCAAATTTTGGCTACAATAATTTACTTATCGTACTACATGCGTAGTACAAAGTGATGGCGGCATGGGGAAACCGTTATTTTCTGTAAGAGATTTTCCCCAATGCTGGAAAATTTCATCTAAAAAACTCCGGGAGTGTGGAAACCGTGTGGCTTTAGCCCACGGATGAAACACGACTCGGCTAATTGATTAGCCGCCCCCTTTCGGGGTAGATAGAAAGAGATGCAGTTTCTACCCATTCCTGATTTGTTAGCCGGAAACGCCTATCCTGCACGATGTAAAGTTCGCCTAGCCAAAGTTATAGGTCGGTACTATCCAAGCAGCACTGTCTTACCCCTCGTATGACTGTTTAACCACTCGGTTCTAGAGCATGGAACTGGCGTCGCATTCCACGGTAGGTCTTGAACTCTTGCCAATAACGTAGTTTCCCCATTGCTGGGACGCAAGGCGGGTCAGCTACCTAAAGTTAGAGGCACGAAGCCCCGTCTCTTTAGAGCGGGGTGCTGACCGGCTAATGGTTACAGCCGGAAGTTTCCCCGCAGGGTCGGAACTTACATATAATATATCATATATCACAGATCGCTCTGTACTACATCTGGAATATCGATCGCCTTGAATCAACCAAATGCCAGAACAACCTTTACAGTGGCAAGTCCAGTTACCAGAAGAGCTACCAACATCCTTTATCCAAACGGTGAAGCGTAACGCCTCAGTGTCAGATGGGCGTTACGGCGCTCAACTGTTATGGCAACGGGGAATACGAGATCCGGAGCAGTTGGCGGGATTTTTAAACCCAGATTTTTATCAACCTGCCAGCCCCTTTGCATTTGGGCAGGAAATGTACTGGGCAGTAGAGCGGTTGCAACAAGCTCGTGAAACTGGTGAAGTAATTGCCATCTGGGGAGACTTTGACGCGGATGGCATTACAGCAACCAGTATTCTCTGGGAAGGATTAGGACAGTTTTTCCAGCGACAGGAAGAGTCAGGAGTTAGCTTTTTTAACTCTAACTTGCCTAAGAAAAATGGTAATGGTCAACTTGAAATTTTTGCTCAACCCACCCCTACAAAATACAAACTTCTCTACTACATTCCCAATCGACTGACAGAATCACACGGTCTTAATAAACAGGGAATTGATAAGCTGGCACAAGCGGGAGCTAACCTGATTGTTACCTGCGATACTGGCAGCACTAATCTTCAGGAAATAGAGTATGCTAAGCAACTGGGAATTGATATAATTGTCACCGATCACCATACGCTGTTACCAGAACGTCCACCAGTAACGGCTATTATAAACCCCCGCTATTTGCCCCCCGATCATCAGATGTTCCATCTTTCTGGCGTTGCGGTTGCCTACAAGCTGGTAGAAGCGCTTTATAAAACCCTGCCGGATGTCCCCAAACAACCGCTAGAATATTTGTTTGATTTGGTGGCGATCGGCTTGATAGCAGATTTGGTACAATTGAGTGGTGATTGCCGCTATCTGGCACAGCGGGGAATAGAACAGCTACAAAAACAAGCACTTCCAGGCAAAACTAAGGAAAAATGGTATCGACCTGGGGTAGCTCGTCTGTTAGAATTTTGTAACAGAAATGGCGATCGACCCACAGATATTTCCTTCGGACTGGGACCGCGCATCAACGCAGTTAGCCGCATTCATGGTGATGCCCGCTTCTGTGTGGAGTTACTCACCAGTCGCGATGAGAAGCGTTGCCACCAGCTTGCCTTAGAAACGGAATTAGCCAATACTCGTCGCAAGTCGTTGCAAAAGGATGTCGCCCAGCAAGTAAAGCAGAAGTTATCGCAACTAGATTTATCAACCACTAGCGTAATTGTTCTCACTGACTCCCAATGGGCTGTGGGTGTCTTAGGTTTAGTTGCAGGGGAAGTAGCACAGGAATACGGACGCCCTACTATACTGTTGAGTACAGAAATCAACTCAGAGGACGTAGCGTCGTCCACTCAAAATCCCGAATCCACAATTGCTAGGGGTTCTGCCCGTTCTTTCAATAACGTTGATTTATATCAGTTGGTGAAGTCGCAAGCACACCTATTGGAGCGTTTCGGCGGACATCCCTTTGCTGCTGGGTTGAGTATCTTAGTGGAGAATATTCCTTTATTTACAGAAGCGATTAACCAGCAGCTACGACAGTTGAGTTTAAGCAGTGGTGTTTTGATGACGCCAACAATTCAAGCAGATTTAATCTGTACTGTGCAGGAATTGGGCAAAGATTTATTTCGCGAACTGAAACTGCTGGAACCCTGTGGCATGGGAAACCCAGTTCCGAAGCTGCTGATTCAAAATTGCTGGTTTAAAAATGTCTATAATCGCAATATTCAGGATTTTAAAGGGCGAAAAATTCAATATATAAAAACAGAATTTGAAATTTGGGATAATTCTACCGATACAGGTTTTTCTGGTATCTGGTGGGGACATTATAAAGACGAAGTACCTCCGGGACGCTGTGATGCGATCGTTGAACTGGACTATAATAACTACAAAAAACGTTCTGAAGTGCGCCTGATTGCTGTGCGTCCCATTGTGCAGGATGCTCTAGTTAAAAACAGGGTAACTTCTCAACTAGAGATTTTAGACTGGCGCAGTGGCGACACAATTCAGAAAGCGTTACTGACAGGAGCGGTGTTGCCGATGAGAGAAAGCCCTTTGAATTGGGACGAGTTCCAACTGTGGTGTCGTCGGGCGAGTCAGACTCACCAGAAGTTAGCCATAGCTTATCCACCCCCAGAAGAAGTGTCTGCCATCCAAATCTGGCAAAAACTGGTGGGAATTGCTAAATATCTTAGTCGTACTGGTAAATCGGCTACTCTAGCGCAAGTTCACGAAAAGTTAAAGTTAAGCTCGCGCACTTTACAACTAGGGCTGCAAACTCTCTCTCAGATAGGTTTCCAGGTTACTTTTGTAGGGGCGGTGACGCCAGGCTATTCCACCATTGAGATAACCTGGTTAACGACATCCGTTGCTGAGGCGGAAATTTCTGCTGCCATTGAGAAATTTTTAGCCGTCGTCCAAGAAGAACAATTCTATCGACGGTATTTTTATTTAGTTCCTTTATCTACAATCGAAGCTATGAGCTCAACAAAAGTCTGTCATATCCCTGGCTAATTGCTAATAATAAACGTTCGTAGTAAGGACTTTAGTCCTTAACTGAGGGCTAAAGCCCTCACTACAAACCTAAA
>CASBRB010000299.1 GCA_949127975.1 Oscillatoriales cyanobacterium PMM_0019
GCCCCTATATATGCCCAGTCTGCTATTTAAATTTAATTTGGAGTAAAGACAAATCATCATCGAAATAGTCTTGAGGGTTAAAATATTGCACAGAACGCATTATCCAGGATAAATCAAAATTCCAGCTTTTCTGACAGTCTGCAAGCAGATCGATGAAAGCATCGAGTCCCCAAACTGTACCGTCTGTCTGGATAATTTCATAAATTCCATCACTGAAAATATAGAGGATGCTAGAGGGCTCTACCTCACATAGAGCATCGACATATTTAGCCTCATAAAACATACCTACGGGTAAACCAGGCGTCTTTAGGGGGGTTGGTTTAGCAGAGAATAACACGGCTGGTGGATGACCGGCACTGGAATAAATTAGCTGGCGCTTGACTCGATTATAGACTCCGTACCAGATGGTGAAATAATGATCGTGTTTATCAGTCATCTGGAAGGTTTCATTTAATCCCTTTAATACTGCGCTTGGTTGATAGTAATTAATAGAAGAAAGCTTTTTGCTCTTAAGCAGATTCATCACAGACAAAGAAGGCAAAGCAGCCTGCAATCCATGCCCAGCCATATCCAACAAATAAATAACTAAATTTTCAGAGTCGAGCCAGTAGTAATCAAAGACATCACCCCCTAGCTGCCGAGAGGGAATGAACTGGGCATCGATAGTCACTGACGACACATTCATGGGGGCTGGGAGGAGGGAACGAACATATTCAGCAGCTTGGGCTAATTCATTCTCTAAAAGCTGCTTTTGCATCTGCAAGTCGCGCGACAGTTGGTGCAACCGTAGCCCGGAGCGCACTCGCGCTTGCAATTCGTACATCTCAATGGGCTTGCAGAGAAAGTCATCGGCACCAGCATCCAACCCCTTCACTCGATCCTCGACAGAACCGAGAGAAGTGAGCAAAATAAAAAATGTGGTGGCCAGTTCTGGCATTGCTTTGATTTGACGACATACTTCCAGCCCGTTCAGACGGGGCATAATCCAGTCGCAAATTACCAGAGCGGGACGTAAATTTTGTGCTTGTATCAAACCTTCTTTGCCATCGCTGGCTATAGTCACCTCATAGCCCTGCCTGGTTAGCGTTCTTTTGAGCAACTGCCCAATGGCAGCATCGTCATCAATAACTAGAATTTGCACCATTACTTGAGGATAACCGTTGACTGTGATACATTATTAGACTATTAACACGCTTTAGATTCTAAAGTCGTTTGTCTCAGGTTAAAGGTTCCAACCTACCTGGCGTGCTTAAAGGGCTTGAGGTTTTATCTGCGTGTATCTGCGTGTATCTGCGTTCGCCACTTTGGTCTTTTGCTTTAACTATTTAGATCTTCAAACACGATGAGGTCAAAATTATCTACGCCAATACTGATGTTGGGTTTCGCTACCGCTCAACCCAACCTACAATCTGAGGACTAAAGTTGTAGGTTGGGTTGAGGTACGAAACCCAACATATTCTTGATGAAAGCAATTGTTAAACTCTAATTACCGATCGCGTCCCAAAATATGCCAACTCTCAATGAAGTTCATCGACTCTTGAACCTGCAAGAGCTTCTTAGCAGCGACTCTTTCGCAACTTTATTAGCTCTAGAACCTACCACCCCAACTAAAAAAAAATCTTAGTCCTCACTACAAACTTTTTCTTATGGGTGATATACGATACAAATATTGAACGCGATCCCACAGGGGATCTATTGTTGAGGTATCCGAGATTATGACTACCGTTACTCAAGCTCCGGCTTTTTGTGAAGGAATACAGTATTTTGGCGAAGCACTACCGGGTTTTGAGACTTACGGTAAATCTCCTGTAATATCAGAAGGTAGTGTAGCTCTAGCCGATCCTCATGACCCTAATGCCGTGTTCCAAACCTTACTGGCGGCAGATGCCCTGCGCTACCTGATTTTGCAAGTCACCGCAAGTAAAGCTTCTGGACACCCAGGCGGGTTTGCTAGTCAAGCAGAAGCTTATGCAGCTTTGGTGATGCTGGGTTATAAAAATATCCTCACCGAGGTGGGACATCACGCACCGGGATTTTATAGTGCCATGTTCCTAGACCGATCGCTAGAGGACATGGGGATTTATACCGTGCAGCAGTTGCGCGATCGCTACCGGGAAAAACACGGACTTTTGGGACACCTTTCCGGGTACATCCCTGGTATTTTAGCACCAGCAGGTCCTCTTGGTCAAGGGCAGCATTTCGCAATGGCTGCCGCACTACTCCACAAAGACAAACTCTTTCCTTTCACTATGGGTGACGGTGGCATGGGCGAACCCTACCCTATGAGTAGTATGGCACACTTCCACACTGCCTATCCAGGAGTTACCAACTTCTTACCCGTGCTGGTATGGAATGGCTACAGCCAAGAACATCATAGCATGGTTTCAACTAAAACCAACGAACAGATGAAGGCATATTGGCACGGCAACGGGTTTGAAAAAGTTGTCCTATTAGATGCTAAAGACTTTGACGATCGCAATCAACCAGAAGATTATGTTGATAGCACCGCCTTTTCCTTAGAGCAGCGACTCTCTTTCACCAAAGGCGTATTAATCGGTATTGATGAAGCAGCACGTTCTGCCCTTAGCGGTAACCTAACCGTGTTTATCATCAAACAGCTCAAAGGTGCTGGCGTGCATGCTAAGGGTGCAAAATCCCACAACCTGTATGCCCAGCATACCCTAGATAACCCAGATATTATCAAAGCCCTGAAAGCCCGTGCCCTGCACCCAGCCGCGTGGGAAATCGTGCGCACCAATTGTCAACGCGCAGGTGGAGGTCCTGCTGCTAAAACAGTAGTAACAGAATTTGAATTACCGTTAACAACATTAGAGCAACTACCCTTAGAAGAATACCCAGTAGGTGGAGATCCCAAAATTTCCACCACAGCAATGGGGCGGTTAGTGGCAAAAGTTGGGCAAAGCGATCCCAATTATCTAGTATCCAACGCCGACGGCAACGAAGCTTCTGGAATTACCAACATCAACCAAGCCCTGAAAATTATCCACCCTACACCAGATCCCCTTTATAACCAAAATCCCATCGGGCAGGTTTACGAGCCATTGAGTGAAGATGCCTGTGCTGGGTTGGCAGCAGGCTTATCTCTGATGGGGGCACGTACTTTATGGTGTTCCTACGAATCCTTTGCCGTTAACGGCTTACCCATCTGGCAGACAGTAACGCAAGCAATGGCAGAATTGCGTCGCCCCACCCCTTCTACAGTCACCCTGTTTACCGCTGGGGCATTAGAGCAAGGGCGCAACGGATGGACGCACCAACGCCCAGAAATCGAAGCTTACTTCGCTGCCATGATGCGCAATGGCAACGTTTTCCCCTTATTTCCCCCCGATGCTAATAGTATCCAAGTCTGCTATGAGTGGACATTGACTACTAAAAATAAGGGGATTGTGATTACTGCTAGTAAATCCCCCTTGCCGATTCGCACTACCTTCGAGCAAGCTCACCAAGCTTTGCGGGATGGTGCCGTGCTGCTGCAAGAAATCCCCGGTGAGAAGATGGTGGTGTTTGCCGTAGTCGGTGATATGACACTGATGCCTGTGTATGAAGCCGCCGCTTATTTGGAAGCAGAGCAGATTGGAGTACGGATTGTCTCAGTTGTCAACCCTCGGAAGTTATATCGTCTCAATGATGTAGCGTGGGATACCTGTTCCCAACCGGATGGAGATTTTTTGGACGATGCTAAGTTTGCCCAGTTGTTTGATGCCGATGCCTTGATTGCTGTTACGGGCGGCGCGAGTGGAATGTTGGAACCTGTCATGCTGCGTAGTAACACTAAGCGGGATATTTTCGCTTGGAAGCGTGGGGAAACTACAGCTAGTGCTGGGGAGTTGATGGCGTTTAATGGTTTAACTGCTCAAGCTCTAACGAAACGGGCTATTGAGTTAGTTCATTAAACTGGATAGGGACTTACCTATTCTCGTTCCCAGGCTCTGCCTGGGAATGCTGTTTGGAGGCTCTGCCTCCACCGAGAGGGAATACCACCGCCCTGCAATCGGTGTTCTTTCTCATTCCCTCCTTTAGCGATGGAACGAGGGGTACAATTGTCTTATTGGAGGCAGAGCCTCAAAGCCTTCGTTCCCAGGCAGAGCCCTTGTCTTTACCCACATTTTTTATGCTGGAGTTGGACATGTTTAGAGTGAGAAAACGAGCTTCTACGGAACACTCGCAGGGCTTTTTCACCCTCATCCCCC
>CASBRB010000300.1 GCA_949127975.1 Oscillatoriales cyanobacterium PMM_0019
ATAATACAACTGTTTACGTGGGAATGTCAACACCTTGGTCGTCTGAGTAGTAGCATGACGCCGATTTATACCGATTTACTCCAATTTACTCCAATTTTTGGCTACCCTTGTAAAATGACAGCAGCGCAGTCTTCTATAGCAACACCCTTTGACTGTGAGATGATGCGTCAGTGCATCCAACTCGCCCGTCGCGCCTTAGGATGCACAGCCCCGAATCCCTTAGTGGGTTCCGTAGTTGTCAAAGATGGGCAGATAGTGGGGGAAGGGTTTCATCCAAAAGCAGGTGCTCCCCATGCCGAAATTTTTGCCCTGGGAGACGCGGGTACACTAGCTAAGGGAGCTACAATTTACGTTAATCTAGAACCATGCAACCACTACGGACGCACACCACCATGTACGTCCGCGTTAATAGAAGCTGGGGTGTCTAAAGTGGTGATAGGCATGGTAGATCCCAATCCGCGAGTGGCTGGTAGTGGGATAGAAAAATTAAAGCAGGCTGGGATTGAAGTAGTGGTGGGGGTAGAGGAGGAAGCTTGCCAGAAGCTCAATGAAGCTTTTGTGCATCGGATTCTTTACCACAAACCTTTTGGGATATTGAAATATGCCATGACTTTAGATGGCAAGATTGCTACTAGCACGGGGCATAGCGCTTGGGTAACTAACCCAGAAGCTCGTCAAGCGGTACATCAGTTGCGGGCGGCTTGCGATGCCGTAATTGTCGGCGGGAATACAGTGCGTTTGGATAATCCCCTGTTAACCAGCCATAAAGCGCACGCCCACAATCCGCTGCGGGTGGTGATGAGTCGCTCTCTCAACTTGCCGTTAGACGCTCATGTGTGGCAGACAGCAGACGCTCCCACCTTAGTGTTAACCGAAGCAGGTGCGGCTCCTTCTTTGCAGCAAATGTTACTGAAAAAAGATGTTGAAGTGGTAGAGTTAACGCCATTAACTCCAGAAAAGGCGATGGAGTATTTATATAAGCGGGGGTTGCTCTCGGTACTATGGGAATGTGGTGGTAAATTAGCTGCCAGAGCGATTACCGAAGGCGCAGTGCAAAAAATCCTAGCCTTTATTGCTCCTAAAATTGTCGGTGGCATTGCAGCGCCATCACCTGTGGGAGATTTGGGGTTGGAAACGATGACTGAGGCACTAACATTGGAAAGAGTTAGCTGGCAACCAGTGGGTTCAGATTGTCTGGTAGAAGGTTATTTGCCTCCACACCATTTTCAACCACTTGAAGAAAGATTACTATCAACATAATATGCTCAAAGTGGTATTTAGCAGCCTAGTGCTTGGAAGTTTCGGTTCACAAACAGGGCTAGGGATGGGAGGGCTACGCTGGTGGCAACCTGTTAACAGTAAGGTAAATAAAGAGGAGCAGGAGGAAGAAGAAATCTTGACGAGCTACCAAACGCAAGACGAAATCGTTGCACCAGAGCATCTACAACGAAACGGTTCCGCTATCGAGGCTAAAAAAGACCCCCGCTTGCTCGGTTGGGAGTTTAAGATTGTACGGACAAATGGTAACTTATTCCGCAACCCAGCAGTTTTTCAACAACTGTGTGAGGAAGAAGCTGAAGCAGGCTGGATTTTGCTAGAGAAACTAGACGACAGGCGGGTGCGGTTTAAGCGCCCTATTGCCCTGCGGGAAATAATTAATCCAGAACATTTGTCTTTTGACCAATACAGGTGTTTTTACGGTTCCCTATGGACACCGATGACATGGGTAAGTTTGATGGCTGCCATCTTAACCATGCTAATACCAGCATACCTGGGTTATGCTTATGTATCAAGTCTACTCACCCATAGGATGGAGCGATCGCAGGATACCACTAAACCGCTACCCTTTCAAGAACCTCCAACACCTTAAGTAGGAGGAACCGTGCGTATGGCGAGGGTGATGGAAAACTCTACCCTTCACCCAACTTCGTCGCTACTGAAAGGCTAAAACATCGACAGGACGGTAAATTTGGAATTTATTGTCAGTGGTATGGTAAAAAGCGATCGTTTCTGTTATGATAGGTAATAGGCACGAGCGGATGTGGCGGAATTGGCAGACGCGCTAGATTTAGGTTCTAGTTCCGAAAGGAGTGAAGGTTCAAGTCCTTTCATCCGCATTAGCGTCAGGGTAAGGGTTTCAGCTTTTGTATGAGTTGAACTGGAACCCTTTGAGAATAAGCATTGTAGGTTGGGTTGAGGAACGAAACCCAACATTAAGGTTTAAAAGCCTTGAGTTTCCCTCTGTTCAAGCCCAGAGCCCATTGATTAATAAAATTTATCACTAAGTAGGGCAGCGCAGATGGTCACATTAGAACTGAGACAAATAAGCGTCCCCCCAGGGCAGCGTGTAGTGCTGTGCAATATTAGTTGGCAGGAGTTTGAAGCAATTTTACAGGAATTGGACGAACATCGGGCAACGCGACTGGCTTACCACAAGGGAACTTTAGAAATCAGGATGCCATTACCAGAACATGAGGTGAGCAAGGAAATCATTGGGGATATGGTGAAAATCTTGCTAGAAGAACTAGATATGGATAGAGAATGTTTTGGTTCGACTACTTTTAAGCGAGAGGATATGGCAGCAGGAATTGAGCCTGATAATTGTTTCTATATCCAAAATCATAGGTTGATGATTGGTAAGACGAGATTGGATTTGACAGTAGACCCCCCACCAGATTTAGCGATCGAAGTAGATATTACCTCAAAAACGCAACTGGATATTTATGAATGTCTAGGAGTGCCAGAATTGTGGCGCTACCAACAAGGTAAACTCCAAATTAGTATTCTGCAAAAAGGCAAATATATTGACTCTCAAAACAGCCATATTTTTCCTCAGTTGCCAGTGATTGAAGCCATTTCTCAGTTTTTAGAAATGAGCAAGACAACAGGTACAAGTCCAGCAATCAGGGCATTTCGGAAGTGGGTAAGAGAAGCAATAGCCACTGGCTAATAGTATTAATTGAATGAACAGGCGGCCTGAGTAGGGAGTCAATTAGTGGGGCATTTATATAGCAACCGCCAAGGCGGTTAGGACATTCTCTCAATCTCACATCCAGTCACAGTAAGGGCTTTACTCCTGACTCCAAGACGAGGACCGCCTGACTCCTGCTATATTTAGTTTAACCGTTTTTGGAGTCTTGTTTTCATTATAGGTCTTTAACCAACCCCATAACGGGAAAATTGGCGTTTAAAAGAGGAATGAAAACCCAGAACTATATCGGTAGCGGGTACACCCATCTCAATCAACCTTTCGGCTATAGATTCTTCCGTACCGTTATATTGAATCCAAATTTTACCGTTTTCAATATCAAAGTGTAGCACAGGCCCAAATACCCGCTTATCTCCTTGCCAGCCTACATAAGCCAGTTGATAATGGTCATGTTCTTTATCAAATATTAGCTCTGATTTCACCGTATCAGTGGTGGTTGCTATTTCGGCGTGTTCTGTCAAAATTTGCTGGACAAATTGCCGATATTGTTCTACTTTATCCATTGTTTAATCTCCTCTAATTTAGGATCGTAAATCATCAATTTTACTTGATAACGTTTCAGAGCGCGTTGGATGAAAGAAAGCTGGAAAAAATCCTGATAGGTTTCAAGGGGAATGGCTAAGTAAACAATGCGGTCTGGTTCTTGTTCTTCAAGTGCTTGGCTATAATTAAGATATTGCCCCAATGCAGTATGAAACGCGCTAATATCTGAATCCCCAATAAAGCTTTTAATTTCTACAGCAATTTTTTCTGAATCCCGTTCTGCGGCGATCGCACTTTCTGCTGCCAAATCAATTTGTAATTTGACTGCTTCGCTAATACGTATCGTGAAAGGATCGTGGGTAATCTTCCATCCGCCTTTGATTAAGGCATTTTTAACCTGTTGATGGAAAATGTCTTTAGCCATTCTGAATGTTTTCGATCGGGACTATAGCTAATGGTATCAGGACTTATGCTGATTGGGCATCTGTAGGGGCAAACCCCCTGTGGTTGCCCATCTTTTCAACTGTGTAGTCACTTTAGAAGATTAGGAGCAGCAGTTTTGAGCAATTCCAATGTGCCATTAGCGATTAGCTGTACGGCGATCGCCAAAATCAAAAAGCCTAAGATCCGGTTCAGTGCGCCGATTCCTGTCTTGCCCAGTTTCTCGATTAAGGGTTCCCCTAACTTAAGAAACAAATAAATCAATCCGCCCAGCAAACCAATCCCCAAAGCACATCCCAGATAATCGATCCATTTTGTTGCCTGAGTCGCCTGACTAATTACTACCCCTATCGCACCAGGACCACTAATCATCGGCACAGCCATCGGCGTAAACGAGACATCTTCCTGATCTACCCCTGCTTGATTTTCCTCAGTTGTCAGTCTCTGCCGCGCCGTTATCATTTCCCAGGCAGTGTGTCCCACGATTAGCCCGCCTGCAATTCGCAGCACTCCCAGCGAAATCCCAAAAAAGCCGAGAATGAGTTTACCCAGAAACAAAAATGCCACCAGCACCCCAATCACATTGAAAGCCGTTTTACGAGCCTGCTTCAGGCGATAGCGGGGCGTATCTTCGGCAGTGAGGCTATAGAAAATCGGAACTGCCCCAATGGGATTGGCGATCGGAAACAGACCTGCAAGCGTTCCAAACGTGTAAAAAATGAGCGATTGCCACATACGGGTGAGATCAATTCCCTAAATTTTTGTAGTCTAGCCTAAGTGTGTCCTATTACGGGATGAGGCTGGTAGGGTTGTTCTAGGTGGGCAGATTCTGAATCGCTTAATTCCAACTCTAATGCCGCCAATGCTTCCTCTAAATGCTTCATCTTACTAGCACCGATAATGGGGGCGGTAACTCCTGGTTGGTGCAACAGCCATGCTAAGGCAATTTGAGCGGGAGACACAGCTCGTTGTGTCGCTAGTTCAAGTACTCGATCGACTACCTGAAAATCGGATTCTTGATAATAAAGATGATGGGCAAAGTCATCTTAGTTTTATTTTGTCTAGACATGAGATACACACAATGTTATTATAGACATACAAGGAGGTGATTAGACAGTGGCAATCAGACGAGTAACTTTAAAGACTCGTAAACATACGGGATCTATGAAGCAACTAGGGCAAAAGAAGCGTCAGAAATCTCAATCTACGGTTGGAGAGGCAGAAACTCCAACCGAAACATTGTAGGTTGGGATAGTTCAGTGCGACCTGCATTTGAGAAATACCATTACAAAAAAAATCAACTGGCGATCGAGATGGCGATTTTACCTGTAGCCCGTCCGGTTTCGCTGTAGGCATGAGCGGCGGCTGTTTCCGATAAGGGATAGGTGCGATCGATAACGACGCGAAGCTTTCCTGCTTCAATTTGTTCCTTTAAAAACGCGAGGTCTTCGCTATTAGATTTTAGCAAAATAACCTTGTATTTCTGACCGGGAGTTATCCAAGTTAGGAAGCTCTTCAAATAATTACCTGGATAAGGCTGAGTTGTGATGTAGACACCTTGCGGATGCAATACGCCCTTGCACTCATTAAACGAACAATTACCACTTACATCAAACACGATGTCGTATTTAGCGCTTTCTTTAGTGAAATCCTGTTGAGTATAATCAATTACGCGCTCGGCTCCCAAGCTTTTCACCAAATCTAAATTTTTACTACTGCAAACTCCTGTTACTACACCAGCCCCCAATATTTTAGCGATTTGAATAGCAAACGTACCCACTCCACCAGAAGCACCGTTAATCAGCACCTGCTGTCCCGTTTTAATTTGACCTTCATCCCGCAGGGCTTGGAGAGCAGTCATTGCTGCTAAAGGAACTGCTGCTGCTTGCTCGTGGGTTATGTTGCTAGGTTTACTAGCCGCAACCTTTTCGGACACTGCCGCGTATTCTGCATAGGCTCCACCAGGTAAACCATCCAATCGTGCATAAATCAAATCTCCCTGTTTAAACTTGGTGATGAGCCCGCCAGTTTCTACTACTTCCCCCGACACATCGAATCCTAAAATCATCGGAAATTTAGTACCCGTAATAATTTTTAGCATGCCCTTTCTGATTTTCCAGTCAATTGGATTCACGCTGGCAGCATACACTTTTACCAGCATTTGATCCGGCTTTATTTTTGGTTTTTCTACTTCTGCTTCTTCAAAAACTTCGGGAGAACCGTAACGGTTAATAATAATAGCTTTCATCTTATTACCCAGGTAGATGACAACAGGATAGGGAATTACGCAGCCTGGCAAATATAGGGGCAACCACAGGGGGATTGCCCCTACATCTGTCCCATTCTGCGTAATTTCTGCAATGGTACGCTTTTTTTCTTAGCATAAAGATTTACTCATCTAATTCCATCTGTCCACTGGGTGATAAATTTTAGTTGAGGGACGAAACCCAACATATTGGTGGCAGCATTGTAGGTTGGGTTGAGGGACGAAACCCAACATTAAGGTTTGAAAGCCTTGAGTTTACCTCTGTTCAAGCTATCAGCCAATTGGCTATTGGGCTGGAAATGTTATCTGTGTGCGTAACAAAGAACAGTATGCCTTTACCTCTATTGATGCCGCATTGAGTGAAGCAAGTTTCCGTCCACATCTACCTCTTACCCTGGTTTACCAGCAAAATTCTGTCACAACATCTGGCTTGTTGGATACTGGAGCCAGCGTAAACGCTCAAGCCTTACCCGACTCAAACAAACCGCGTTAGCCGATAGCGAAGCGTGGCGAAGCCATAGGCGAAGCGAAGCGTACAAGTAGAGCAGTACCTTGCGGAATCGGGGGATTGGCTCAAAATATCTCCAGGTTGCCAAATATGAGATTGTGGTATGTTAAGATTAATGCAACAATGCAGGTAAGGATAGGTATAGCAAATTAGAGTTTAAATCGGTGGAAGAAGTAATAGATTTAGTAATTTCTTTTAAGGCTGATAAGACGAAGGTGCTTTGGAGTTCTGAGATATGAGTAAAGATGATACCACAGCTCAAAATATAATAGCGAAACTATAGTAATCGAACTGTTTGGAATGGGTTACACAGCATATTTAGGGGCAACCACGGGGGGATTGCCCCTACAAACCGCTATATGTAGAGGCAGTGCGTAAGTCCTCATCAGGATTAAAAAAAGTAGAATTGTTTCCATGATGAATTGGCGAATGTTAAGTGATTTGTCGCTGCATGAGGGTGGCAAATAAACCTGGTTGCTTAATTAGTTCATCAAAACGACCTTCTTGTACAACCTTACCCGATTCTAATACATAAATCCGATCGGCATTCCTAATTGTGCTGAGGCGGTGGGCAATAACTATACGGGTAACTTGCAACTTTTCTAAGCTATCAATAACTAGAGTTTGAGTTCTATTATCCAAGGCACTGGTAGCTTCATCTAACAGTAATATGCGCGGTTTGGATACCAACGCTCTGGCAATCAACAGCCGTTGCCGCTGCCCTCCAGATAAGTTACTCCCTCCTTCACTAATAACTGTGTGCATCCCCATTGGCATGGCAGCAATATCCTCGGCTAAACCAGCCTGACGGCAAGCTTCCCAAGCTTCGTCTATTGTAATTAAAGCAGCGCCAGCTATGTTCTCCAAAATAGAAACAGCATTGAGTTGACTACTTTGTAGTACTACGCCCAATTGCCGACGCACAGCATAAATATTCAGCCCACCCAACTCTTGACCATCATAATATACTTGACCAGATTCGGGAGTTTCAAACCCCAACAGTAACCGCAATATGGTAGACTTACCACTGCCAGAAGGACCAACTATGGCAATAAATTCTCCAGCTTGTGCGTGGATAGTCACATCATCCAGCACTGATAGTTTTTGTCCTGGATAGCTAAAAGTGACATGATCTAAAGCCAGTCTACCTGAAATTGGTCCAGGATCGGCCTGTTGAGCATTTACTTCCGGATCAGCCTCCATAATTGGCTTAATCCGCTCCCATAGGGTGGCAACTGACAACAGGTTGGTAATCACGTCGCCGAAACCTGTAGTACCTGAAATTAAAATACCAAAAGCAGCATTAAAGGCCAGAAATGTACCTGTGGATAAGCTAGCAGAGCCTTGAATTAAATTAACCGCTGCCGCAAATAAAACAGCAGCACTAAGGGTAGGCAGTATCTGATTGAACAAAGCAAGGCTGTCTGTTAGCTGCTGTACTTTTAGCTTGAGTTTTTGTTGCTGGGTATACTGTTTACCCCAATGTGCAAAAGCACGTTCTTCTGCTCCTGATACTCGGAGTTTTGCTACTCCGTTAATTAACTGCACCATTAAGCCAAAGATGGTTCCCTCTAGTTCTTGCAAACGTAAGGTATTACGCAGGTTAAGAATAGCAACAGATATGGTGGTAGTCAGGTTGACTAAGACTATCAATGCCGCAAAAAGCGCTAACTGCCAGTCGTAGTAGAATAATAGTCCTAGGTTCGGTAAAGCGACTGCACTGGTGAAGAGAGTTTGCAGCACTGTGCCACTCAGTTGACGGCGGATAGTGCTAATCGCTGATACGCGAGAGCGCAAATCTCCTGTGGAATATTGGCGAAAAAAGGATACAGGCAAATTCAATAACCGATCCCACACGGCGGCTTGTGTTGACATATCTGCCAGTGTTTCAATCCGCAGCAAGGCAAACTTTTCAGCTAGTTGAAATATCAACCCTCCCCATGCCGTAGCCAACAGCCCGACGCCGACTTCCACTAACAACCCTCGGTTAGCATCCGGGATGGCAGAGTCGATTAAAATTGCTATGGCTTGCGGCGTAACCATCCCCAACAGCGTGATAGCGATGCCAGTCCCGATAATGGTGCGCAAGTCTTTACCATGAGATTGGAGGGCAAACCTCACCAAATCTAGAGCTTTGAGATGGCGATCGGGCAACGGTTGATAAAATGTGTAAGCTGTAGGAGCCACCATTGCCGCAGTATGGGCATTTACTGTCATCCGAGTTTTGGATTCTGGATCAAAAATCTGATAACGGGTAGGAGACATTTGCAGCAGTGCTACAGGACGATTTCCTTGACGGGTATAGGCTAGAAGAGGACCACTATCTCGCTGCCACCAATTATCTGTCAAGAGTACTCGGCGGATGCGGATGCGGGAAGCCCGCGCTAGAGCTTCTATAGGCTCTCTGACTCGTTGCAGGTTCTCGCTCAAAGCTGGGGGAGAAATGGGAATGCCCATTGCCTGCCCCACCGCACGGGCTGCTAGATATAAGGAAATGTACTCCGGTTTATCTGACATTTCATTCCCGAAAGCAGAAGTTGGGTTATTTCCATCTCCTGTTTGGGGTAATACTGACTCAAGTGCTTCTAAAGTGAGTGCAGTAGCTTGATTATTAAACTGTTCCCGTGCTTGCAAGTTCTGCCATGCTTCGGCTTGCTCCCGCTGCTCTAGTAGTTCAAATTCATAAAGAAAATTAGTATGTAAATGGGAAAACTCTCTAAGCAAGGTATCCCCATTCTGGATAGCTGAAGTGTTAACTTGGGGTAGTCCCCTCTCTGAATCCGCAAGCACCCCATTTAGTTGGCGAATCCAGCCTTCGATGTATGTAGTTTTATCTGGCTGTGCCTCTAGTAAATCTAAACTTATTTTTATCAGTTCCGTTTCTACCAACGCTACCGCTAGCAGACTGCGTCCGAAATTGGGATCTGGAATTACGCCAAATAGAGCTTCTCCCGGTTCGCAACTGAACAAATAACGGCGGGAACCTACGGTCACTCCATCCTTGACATTTACGGCAAATAATGCTATATTTCCAGATCTTACCACCCAGACGATCGTCGGGTCATTGAGCAGAATTGGTTTATTACCACCTCTGATTTTCATCTTTACGTCGCATTTAGTAGTTTTGAATACAACCCCGATCTCTGCCATAATTCCTCATGGGTGCCCCGTTCTACCACTTTGCCTCCATCGAACACTAAAATTTGATCGCAATCGCGGATGCTACTCAGCCGATGAGCAACAATAATACAGGTACACCCTCGTCGGCGCAGGTTTTGGTCAATAATTCTTTCATTTTCAGCGTCTAGCGCACTGGTAGCTTCATCTAATACTAAAATTGAGGGGTTGTAAACTAAAGCACGGGCAATTTCTAAGCGCTGCCGTTGTCCGCCGCTTAAGTTCGCTCCGCCTTCTAGGAGTTCAGCTTCATACCCACCAGGTAAGGCTCTTAATACATCATCAATTACTGCATCCTGGCAAGCCTTAACTAAATTACGGTAGGGTACGGCATTATCCCACAAAGTTAAATTTTCCCGGATAGTACCGCCAAACAGCAAGATATCTTGATCTACCATTGCCAAAGAATTTACTAGCACCAAGCGCGGAATCTGGGAACGAAGTTTACCATCGAAGTAAATTTCTCCTGCCCAAGGTTCGTAGAGTCCAGTTACCAGTTTAGCAACGGTAGACTTACCAGAACCACTCGCTCCGACCAACGCTACTCGCTCCCCAGGCTCAATTTTCAAGCTGAAGTTTTCAATCAAAGGCGGATCGATGTGGCTATATCCAAATGTAACATTTTGTAACTCAACATATCCCTGTAACCGATGTCGGGGTGGTGCCCCCGTGCCTGCCCCGAACGACTGATGTAGCGTCGGCGACGCCGTGCCCGCCCCGAACTGGGGGTCGATTTCATTATCTAACGCATCGTCGAGCCGCTCTAAGTCGCCTGTGAGTTCCTGGAGGGTACTTCCTAAGTTGATTAAGCGACTAACAGGTTCTAAAAAGCTTTGCATCAAACTTTGAAAGGCAATGAGCATACCGATGCTGAGCTTGCCATCCATCACCCTTAACCCACCAATAACTAATAAGAGCATAGTGGTAAGCGCAGATAGAACGGTGGGCAAAGCTCCGAGAATTTGATTTTGAGTGTCCAGTTCCTGTTGAGCGTTAATTGCTTTAGTGTAGTACCCAGACCACCGAGCAAAGAAATCTGACTCTAATGCTGATGCTTTTAGAGTTTCCATGCTTTGAATTCCGGCAATAGTCACCCCGGCAACTTTGCTATACTCTTGTAGCAATCGCATATTGGCATCGACTCGCGATCGAGCCAGAGCTTGCAATGCGTATAAATTAATTACAGCAGATATGATACCGATCGCCGTTAACAATCCGTCATACTGATACATTACCAAGGCATAAAAAAACATCATTACTACGTCGATAACCGTAGTAGTTAAACGCCCTGAAAGTACATCAGCAACTTTGTCATTAATACTGAGACGATAGGCAATTTCTCCAGCAAAACGTTGGGTATAAAAACTTACAGGCAGGCGCAGGATGTGCCAGAGAAACTGGCTGGACATACTTACAGCCAGTTTTACCTTCAAGCCACGTAAAGACATTAACTGTAGCCATGCTAGTAACCCTCGCAGTCCTGCTGTCATTATCATTCCCACCAGTAGTGGGCGCAGCCACTCTTGCCTACCTTGAATTAGAACGTTGTCTATAAATACCTGGGTGAATGCAGGCAGGGCTATCCCCGGAATTACTAGCAAGAATCCCGCTAAGGTTAGGTAAGCGATCGCACCTAGCGAACCTTGTAATCTTTCCCACAGAGCATTGATAACACTAGGCTTGCGCCCCCCCTTTTCAAAATCCGGTCCCGGCTCCATCAGCAGCATTACCCCGGTGTATGCCTCATCGAATTGCTCAAATGAGACAGTTCTCGGTCCAGTAGCGGGATCGTTAATATCAACTCGGTTTTTGTGTAATCTTTCTACTACCAGGAAATGATTAAAATTCCAGAATACAATATAAGGGCAGGGTACTTCTTGTATAGCAATTAGATCTTTTTTAAACCCCTTACCTATCAGCCCATAATTTCTTGCTGCTTTGAGAATATTGGAAGCTTTAGAGCCATCGCGAGATACTCCGCACTGCTGACGCAATTCTGCCAACGGGACAATCCGTCCGTAGTAACTTAAGATAATTGATAAGGCAGCAGCACCACATTCCACTGCCTCCATTTGTAATACCGTTGGCGTCTTGACTCTTTTGGGTTTGCCTGGGAACCAGTCAAACCTTGGGGATTGAATTAAATTCTGTAGAATTTTATACATAGGTTCGTAGTGAGGACTTTAGTCCTCATAACCATTCTCACCCAGCTTGACACTCCCCGGTCGTCATACACGGGGATTCTTGGTTCCTCCACCCTACGAATAGGTTCTATGCTACAGTGGTCAATTTAGGTGCATTTGCCTTGACGTTTGACCCCAGCACCGATTCCTAGTGCGGTCATAGCGACGAGTCCCAAGATAACGCTGGGTTCGGGGATGGCGCTGGGGCTCGGGTTGGGGTTCGGGCCGAAACACCCCCCCGTCGGAGAAATCAACCGATCGATCTGATCGGTCTGTGTTAAGAGGAGCGAGCAATTGTTAGGATCGACAGTGACGAAATCGCCGCGCGAACCACCAGTAGCGATCGTTGTCTGGGCAAGCGTATTCAAGTTCACCCCAACTACCGTACCGCTGTTGGTGTTTACATAGATATTTCCAGCTATAGAACCAGAACCCAGGGCTGTACCATCGACACCCCCAGAAATGAATCCGGAGTCAAATACTTAGCCCCCATTGCTGGTATTGAAACCCAGAATATGCCCCGTACCGTTCTCCGCCGCGTATAAGGTACTACCGTCACTGGAGATCGAAAGACCATCAAGGTTTATGCCAGACTGAAACAGACTCGACGTTTTAGCGAGGGGGTTTACCTGCACGATGTCAAAGCCTTGGGAGACAAAGAGATGCCCGTTTACAGGATTAGCAATAATACCAGTCGCCCTGGTGACACCCGATAAGATAACCTGATTGAATGTGCCATCGGCGTTCAGCTGAACCAGATTACCTGAACCCTGTTGCGTCATATAAACTGTACCGCCAACCTGTGCTAACCCGACAGCATTGTTCAAGCCGTAATTCTGGTTCGCGGAAATTAAATTGGCGTGTTGCCCGTCGGTATCGGTAGGGAACAAACGCGCGTTGCCAAGTTTCTCGGTCACGAGGACTCCTCCGGATGTAGGGAACGCGATCCCAAGAGGACCAACACCACCGCTCGTTGGAAAATTGTCGGCAAAGGTTGAAAGGCTAAAGCCATCCGAAGAACCTGCCGAGGTGAGTAATAGAGCGGCTTCAGCTTTGCTACCTAGAAAAGGTGCAATTATCGAAATCGCGAGGATCGGGATAATTTTCAAACCATAGTTGCCCTGTGCTTTTATCCATCTCATCAGCCAAATTCTCCAAATTGGGGTATGTTCCTACCCAGATATTGGGATGGAGATTGTCAAAATATGAACTCGATCGAATAAAATTTCCGGTTGCATCTCGTTCCTAGGCTCTGCCTGGGAACGCCATCCCAGAGGCTCTGCCTCGTGTCTCGTTCCTGGGCTCTGCCTAGGAACGCCATCCCAGAGGCTCTGCCTCGTGTCTCGTTCCTGGGCTCTGCCTGGGAACGCCATCCCAGAGGCTCTGCCTCCTTATAACTTATAGGTAACACTATGGGACGCAGCCGCTACCATGTATTAGGAACCCAGCCGCACTTTCTCACCTGCACAGTAGTCAATTGGATACCTATATTCGGTAAAATTGAACTAGCACAAATTATTCTAGACTCACTAAGTTTTCTACAACAGCAACAACGTCTAGCATTGTATGGTTATGTGATTATGGAAAACCATCTCCACCTGATAGGCTCTGCTGCAAGTCTGTCAAAGGAGATAGGTAATTTCAAATCCTTTACCGCTCGGTCTATTATTGAATTACTTAAAAAGAACCGTGCAAATTATATACTCGATCGACTTAAGTTTTACAAACTACAACACAAAGATAACCAGGAATATCAGGTTTGGCAAGAAGGATTTCATCCGCAAGCTATTCTGAGTGAGGAGATGTTTAGACAAAAGTTGGATTATATTCACTATAATCCGGTGAGGCGAGGGTATGTAGACGATCGGGCTCATTGGCGGTACTCTAGTTACCGTAATTACATGGGGGAGCCAGGGTTGCTGATGGTGGAGTTGATTGATTTGTGAGGGGAGGTAGAACCTTTTGCAAGGCTTTCCCAGGTAGAGCCACCGGAAACGAGAATCACGAGAATTGCAGGAGGCAGAGCCTCCTGTAAGGCAACGAGAATCGGAGCCTGGGAACGAGTATCGGGGGAGGCAGTTTTGTTACAAACTTTAACCAAATTCACAAATTAAAGCATCATCGCTCGATCGCGCAAGTGATATACTTTACCCAATTAGTAGGGAATTTTAGGGGACGCAGCTACCTGCGATGAATCCAAGCAACCAGTGTCACAGGTTAGGGGTAGCAACTTTAATTAGGGCTTCTCGTTCCTAGGCTCTGCCTGGGAACACCATACCAGAGGCTCTGCCTCGTGTTCTCGTTTCTCGTTCGTTTTTCTCGTTCCTAGGCTCTGCCTGGGAACGCCGTACCAGAGGCTCTGCCTCGTGTTCTCGTTTCTCGTTCGTTTCTCGTTCCTAGGCTCTGCCTGGGAACGCCGTACCAGAGGCTCTGCCTCCTGATAACTTATAGGTAACACAATGGGACGCAGCCACTACCATGTATTAGAAAACCAGCCGCACTTTCTCACCTGCACAGTTTTGTGAGGGGAGGCAGAGCCTCCTGCAAGGCATTCCCAGGCAGAGCCTGGGAACGAGAATCAACGAGAATCAACGAGGCTCATAGCGTAATTAACGATCGGCCTGCCAAAAAAATCAAAAAAGCAGTATCAATAAGGGGTGCCAATGACTCATAGGTGGCGACGATGCATTAAGTGGGCGCTAGCGAGTTCTTTAGCGATGGGTGGAACGCTAGCAAGTTCTGGGGAAGGAACAAAAGCGCAGATCAAACCCGATACTACTCTGCCTCACAATTCCATTGTCACACCCCAAGGTTCTACCAGCCAAATTGATGGAGGCACTAGGGCAGGTAATAATCTGTTCCACAGCTTCAGTCAGTTTTCTGTTCCTACTGGCGGTACGGCTTTCTTCAACAATGCTCTCGATGTTAAGAGCATTATCAGCCGGGTGACAGGTGGGTCGATTTCTAACATTGATGGCATTCTCAAAGCCAATGGTACGGCTAACTTATTCCTGCTCAACCCCAATGGGATTATCTTTGGTCCTAATGCCCAGTTAAATATCGGTGGTTCATTTGTGGGCACTACGTCGAATGCTCTAGGGTTTGGCAACCAGGGTACTTTTAGTGCTTCTACTCCCAATAACCCAGCGCTACTGACGGTAAATCCTTCGGCTTTGCTGTTTAATCAAATTGCGGCTCAACCTATTACTATTAACTCAGCAAGGTTCCTAGGGGTAGATATTACTACTGGTAATCCGATATATGAAGGGCTAAAAGTACCTAATGGTAATAGTTTGTTATTTGTAGGCGGTGATGTGAAATTAGATGGCGGAATTTTACAGGCACCAGGAGGCAGAATCGAGGTAGGGGGCTTGACAGCACCAGGAAATATCGGACTGGTAACTGACTCCAACAATCCAGGGTTGATAATCCTGTCGTTTCCTGTTGGGGTAGAGAGAGCCGATGTTTCTTTAGTCAATACTGCTTATTTAAGTGTCTTGGCTGGCAATGGTGGTTCGATAGCTATCAACGCCCGCAACCTAAGTGTATTAGGTGGAAGTGTTGTTTTAGCAGGGATAGCACCCAATTCTGGTTCTCTGGGTGCAAAAGCCGGAGATATTACCATTGATGCTACTGGTGTAATCTCAGTCGATAACACCAGCTTCATTATCAATCAAGTGTCGAGTCAAGGTATTGGTAATGCTGGCAATGTAGAAATTAGTACCCGTACTCTCAGTGTTACTAATGGCTCTCAAATAGATGCTGTTACTGCTGGGCAGGGAAATGCCGGAAATGTCAGGATTACTGCAACCGATCGCATCAATTTTGATGGGGTAGATAGTTATGGAAGCCCCAGTGTTACCTCCAGCTCAATAGAACCGGGAGGAGTGGGAAATGGGGGCAATGTAGAAATAAAAACAGGTACTCTCAGTGTTACTAATGGCAGCCAAATACAGGCTGGTATTTTTGAAGAGGCAAAGGGAAATGGGGGGAATTTGAAAATTACTGCAGATTTCATCAACTTTGATGGGGTAGGTAGTGGTGCAGGCACCTCAATAAATCCGGGAGGAGTGGGCAATGCAGGAAACATCGAAATCAGTGCAGGTACTATCAGTATTGCTAATAGGGCTCAAATAAATGCCGATACTTTGGGAATGGGCAATGCGGGAAACATTGAAATAGGTACAAATTCTCTCAATGTTACTCATGGGGCTGAAATAAATTCCGCTACTTTTAAACAGGGAAATGCAGGAAATGTCAGGATTACGGCAAAGTCCATCAACCTTGATGGAGTAGGTAGTAATAGAGGTTCCAGTATTGTCACCAGCTCAGTAAATTGGGGAGCAGTAGGCCATGGGGGCAATGTGGAAATTAATACAGATACTCTCAGTGTTACTAATGGCAGCCAAATAGGTGCCGCTATTAAGGGACAGGGAAATGGGGGCAATATAAAGATTACTGCAGATTCCATCAACTTTGATGGGGAAGGTAGTAATGGAAAATCTAGTCTTGCTGGCAGCTCAGTAAATCCGCGAGGAGTGGGCAATGCGGGCAATGTGGAAATTAATACAGGTACTCTCAGTGTTACTCATGGCGCTCAAATAAATGCCCTGACTTATGGACGGGGAAATGCGGGCAGTGTCACGATTAATGCTAGAGATAGCATCAATTTTGATGGGGTAGGTAGTGATGGCTCTCCTAGTAGTGCAGGCAGCTCAGTAGAACCGGGAGCAGTGGGCAATGGGGGCAATCTTAATATCACTACCCGTAACCTCAGCTTGACTAATGGGGCGGGAGTCACAACCAGCAGTAATGGCTTAGGGGATGCAGGCGACATTTTAAATATCATTGCTGACAAGCTGACTCTGGATAAAGGCGTAATCTTCACCGTCAGCCCCTCCGGTAATGGTGGGAATATCAGAAATATACAGGTGCAAAACTTGTTGCTCTTGCGTAACCAAAGTCAAATCTCCACAACGGCTGGTACCCAGCAGAGTGGTGGTGGCAATGGCGGAAACATTAATATCACTGCTAGTTCTATCGTCGCCGTTCCATCAGAAAATAGTGACATTACAGCCAATGCCTTCGCCGGAAGAGGTGGCAATATTCAAATCAGCACCCAAGGAATCTTTGGCATCACTTCCCAGAAAATTCCAACATCTCAAAGTTATATTACAGCGAGTTCTCAGTTAGGAGTAAACGGTACCATCCAAATCACTACCCCTGGTGTCGATCCTAGTCGAGGATTAGTCCCGCCACCAGTAGCCCCAGCCGCTCCCAATGTGGCACAGGTTTGTCAAGCTAGTAGTCGGCAAGGAGGTAGTCGATTCATCAATGGCGGGCGAGGTGGTTTGCCAGCTAATCCTAGTGAAGCACTCAGTAGTAGCACCTTGTGGTCAGATCCGCGAGTACCTGTTGGAGGAGCAGAGAATTTTTCAATTTATCAGAATAGCCCTCAAAAGTCAATTGAAGAAGCAACTGGGTGGATAAAAGGCCCAAACCGCACTGTAATCCTGATATCTCAAACTCCTACCGCCACCACCTCTAGTTCTGAGTCTATATCGGATGGTTGTCATGCACCCTAATAGACTCTTTCCCAGCATGGAGCTGTCTTTGCTCTATCTCAGTTTAGTTGTGCTGCTCGGCAACCTGATGGCTTATCCGCTGAGAGCGCAGACTATTGCTCCAAGTCAAGTCCCTAATCCTGTTATCCGCATTCCTGATAAACCCCTGGAGTTTCCATCACCTTCTCCTTCTCCCCTACCTAATCAACAAGACATTCTACATACTAAACCCTCAATTTCTCCAAGTCCGCAGGAATCCCCAGATGCAATTCCTGGTACTATTAATGTTAAACGTTATGAAGTTGTCGGTAGTACAGTTTTCTCCATTCAAAAGTTAGCCGAAGTAACAAAGCCCTTCATCGGAGAATCTGTCTCTTTTGAAGAGATGCTCAAAGCCCGTGAAGCAGTCGAGAAGCTCTATGCTGAGAAGTTACCCTATTACTACTGTTTTCATTCCGCCCGGTCAATCTATTCAGATTGATGGGGGTGTTGTGAAAATACAAGTAGTTGAGCGGGGATTGAATGGGTCACAGATTAAAGTGACAGGCACTCATCTCCTCGACCCTAACTATGTACGCAGTCGCCTAGCGATCGCCACCCGTGCGCCACTCAATAAAGAGCGCTTAGTGGAAGCTCTGCGACTGCTACAACTCGATCCTCTAATTGATAGCGTATCTGCCGAACTGTCACCTGGGATAAAACCTGGGATGGAGTTACTGGAAGTCAAGGTAAAGGAGAGACCACCCTTTACTGCTCAGATAGATATTGATAATGGTCGTTCGCCTAGCGTGGGAAGCTTGGAACGTCAATTACAAGTCAACCAAGCTAACTTATTGGGATTAGGAGATATTTTTCTTGCCGCTTATACCAATACAGATGGTAGCAATTCTCTCGATACTAGGTACGCAATACCCCTTAGTCCTTACAACACGGCTCTAATTTTGGGCTATGGTACTACATCCAGCAATGTTATAGAACGTCCTTTCAACCAGTTAGATATCATTTCTCACTCGCGCTACTACGAATTGACACTGCGCCAGCCACTACTCCAAAAAGCCCCAGAGCGATCTACCCAAGAGTTTGCTGTTGGTATAACCGCTTCTCGACGGGAAAGCGAAGCCTCCCTTCTTAACTTACCCTTTCCCCTGTCAGCCGGAGCTGATGACCGAGGACGGACGCGAATATCAGCACTGCGGTTTTTTCAGGAATATAGACAGCGAGACGATCGAGAAGTTCTTACTGTGCGATCGCAGTTTAGTTTGGGACTGGATGCCCTCAATTCTACAATTAATGCTACTGGACCAGATAGCCGTTTTTTCGCTTGGCTGGGTGAGGGGCGGTGGTTTCGTCATTTAGGTCGAGATCCAGATACTGCTTTATTAGTGCGAGCCGACGTGCAACTGGCTTCTAGTGTACTCGTACCCTTAGAACAGTTTGCTTTGGGTGGTCAAACTAGCGTTCGGGGGTACCGTCAAGATGCTTTACTTACCGATAATGGCGTTTTTGCCTCAGTTGAGTTGCAGTTACCCATCTTCCATACACTTTATCGGGAGACAGTTTTACAAATCATTCCTTTTTTTGATTTTGGCGAAGCTTGGAATAGTTCAGGTGCAGCAAATCTTAACCCTAATACTGGGGCAACCCCTAATACTCTAGCCTCTGTTGGTCTTGGTTTACAACTGCGGCAGGGAAATTTTAATGCCCGTTTTGATTGGGGTATACCTTTAGTTGATTTTCCATCAAGGAGGGCAAATTGGCAAGAAAACGGTTTGTATTTCTCAATAAACTACACTCCATTTTGAAGTATGTTATTTTAGCAGTAAGCCTGACTCTGGTAATTGTGTTGGGGCATACTACAGTAGATTTGCAGTCCGTTCAGGCTAGTCTACCATTGTCGATCGGAGAGTTAGCGCCTGTTTCTGTCTCGAATGGTGGGGCTGAAATTATTGCCCAAGCTATGACTGCCCCACAGTTAGTACAACAGGGTAGAAAATTTTATGAAGCTGGACAATTTGAGAATGCCCTAACAAGTTGGGAACAAGCTGCTGATGCCTACAAGCAGATGAGTGATGAAACGGGGGTTACTGGTAGCGCAATTAACCAAGCCCAAGCTTTAAAAGGAATGGGATTTTCCCGTAGAGCTTGCAAAACGTTAGTGCAAGCTTTAAAAATTGATGATGAGATTTGTGAAAATTCAAGCTTAAATAAGCAAACTTTACCAAAACAAGAAGTTACTCCTTTACGAGCAACTGGATTGCGCAGTCTTGGCGAGATTTTATTAAACATTGGGAATTTTGAACAATCTCAGGAAGTTTTGCAGCGGAGTTGGGAAATAGCTAAAAAATTATCTTTATCTGAAGCTCAGGGAGATGCACTACTCAGCCTAGGCAATACAGCACGCGCTTTAGGTAACAGAGAGCGCGATCGAAAAGAATCGATCGGCGATAATCAACCTACATTACGTAATACTTCAATAAACTGCTCTCAGTCGCCTAATATTGGTAAATCTACAGAAGCTATAGAGTACTATCAAAAAGCTATCGATTTGTATCAACAAGCGACAGTATGCTATCCAAAATCCGACAACCGAGCTACTTCATCAATAACACCAATTCATGCTCAACTAAATCAACTGAGTTTACTGCTAGAAATTGACCAGTGGTTGCGAAAACACTATCAACAGTCAGAGGCGGATAACTGGCTGTCTCAAGTCCGGCCAAAAATTAAGGAATTGATCGATCGGTTACAGCCTTTGATTGCTAATTTACCCCGCAATCACGAAGCAGTCTATACCAAAATTAATTTTGCCCGCAGCCAGACTCTCCTTCTAAGACAAGGCTTTGACCCCAATATCTCTCGAGAGGAAGATATTAAAAAGCTATTAGACAATGCCATTCAACAAGCTAAATACCTGGGGGATAAGAAAGCCGAGGCTTATGCTGTTGGAAACCTAGGTTGGATGTACGAACAGATCGATCAATTATGCAATGCTCTAAAATCTACCAAAGAAGCTTTGCAAATCGCTAATGAAATTAAAGCTCAAGAGATCGTAGCTCAGTGGGAATGGCAGTTAGGACGCATTTTTACAAAGAAGAAAGAGCCAGATAATGCGAAGGGAGTCTATGAGGATGTAGTAAACATTCTACAGTCCATACGCAAAAATTTGACAGCAGTTAATAGAGACGCTCAGTTTTCTTTTCGAGATGATGTAGAACCTCTCTATCGGCAGTTAATTAATCTGGTTTTGAGAACCGAAAAAACTTCTGAACCAAGTCAGGACAATCTTAAACAAGCCATCCAGTATATTGACGATCTTCAACTAGCAGAACTGGAAAACTTTCTTGGATGTACACCGAAGTTAGTGCAGAGCCACCAGAGTATCCCAATCGAACACAATATCGATCGGACCGATCAAATTACCGCTCAGATCGAGAAAGTCACCAGCAACAAAGCAGCTTTAATTTATCCGATCGTTCTGGAAGACCGTGTAGCGTTGATCTTCAAGTTACCACACCAGCCCCTTCAATACTATCAGACTTCCATAAACCAGAATGAAGTAAAAAGTAAACTGAAGCTATTACGAGAATCTTTAATAAAAGAGGATGAAGATGTTGATAAGATTAATAATCTTTCTAAAGAAGTCTATGGATGGCTTGTCAACCCGATTGAAGAATCTCTTAAAAAAAGCCTTGATGTAGAAACTTTAGTGTTTGTACTAGATGGTGACTTACGAAATATCCCAATGGCAGTTCTCCACGATGGTCAAAAATATCTAGTAGAAAAAGAATATAGTATTGCTGTAGCTCCAAGCTTACAGCTTATCGATCCCAAGCCGCGAGTCGGAAAATTGAAAGTTTTGATGGGTGGAATAGAAAAATATCCAACGGGAGAGGATTCCCAATTTTCTGATTTGCAAATCCAAAAAGAACAGCTACAGCCAATAAAGGAAGAAGTAGAGGCTAGCGCAATACTTTTGAATTCGCAATTTACTAAAAATAATTTACAGAATCAACTCAAATTGAACAGCTTTTCCGTAGTTCACCTGGCGACTCATGGCCAGTTCAGCTCCGACCCAGAAGAAACTTTTATTGTCGCTTATAAAGAACGAATCAAGCCTAATGATTTGCAAGAGTTAATTCAAAGTAGTAAAATAAACGATGCTAGCAGCATCGAATTGCTTGTTCTCAGTGTTTGCGAAACAGCTCAGGGAGATAATAGAGCAATTTTAGGACTAGCAGGTATAGCAGTAAAGTCAGGGGCAGGCAGTACACTGTCTACCTTGTGGTTAGCTCCGACTGATTCCACTAATCAATTAGTAGTGCAATTCTATAAAGAGTTATCCAAACCCCATATGACGACAGCTAAAGCCCTCCACAATGCTCAAAAAGCCCTCTTTAATAAGTATGACTACGCTCCCTACAACTGGGCATCTTATACTCTGGTTGGAAATTGGCTCTAATGTTATCTAAATCATAACTTAGGAATGTATATTCAGTTATTTCACATTTGAGCAGCACTGGACTAACCAATTGCTCTTGAACAAGCTTGTCTAATCCAACCGAATTTAACAGGTTTTTCCAATCATTTTTCAGATTGTCGTCTTGTGGAGAGGTAAGGCGGAGGTTAGCTAAACGAGTCAGGGCATCGTACCAAATATCTGGTTGGGCGGTGTTGATTTGATCTTCATAGTCAGGAGTTAGCGCCACTCGTTTTACCCATCCGTCTACTTTAACCAGATCTGGTTTAGAGTTTTTGTTAGATCCACAGTTGAGGGTGAAGTACCAGTGGTAAAACTTACCTTCTTCGAGAGCATTCTTTGGATCTAAGGGTAATGGGATGCTAACAATTCCTGGTGTTTTATGTAGGCTAAAGTAAGTTTGGTAGAGAGTATGTCCTTTACGGTTGTGCAGTGAGAATTCTCCAGAATATATGTCTTCAGGCGCATAGGGGACATAAACCCAAAAGTTTGGATATTGAGAAGTGGTGAATCCCTGACCTTTTAGTAATGACCCCAGTTCTTTTTCAGGTATCAAGGCATTCAACTCCTTTGGTGTCCTCTTACACTGTGGAGGAGGTCCGAAAGTCCCCTCTGGCGTTGGATGACCAGCAGGAGGTGGAGCTGATGGTGGATCGGGTAAGGATTGGGCAGAGGCAGGGAAGATTGTCATACTAGCGAGTGCTAGTGTGATAGCCAAAACCGTTTCCAGCTTTTGTGTAGACATCTTGATTTAACGCGAGTTCGACGGCTTAAAAAGCAGCAGGGGTAAGGGCTGACAATTCTTTTGGATGAATATTCAAAGAAGTCACGAAATCATCATACCTGAAATTTAGCTCAAAAGCATCTTCAGCCTAAATCTATTCTCATTAATTTTGGCTTATTGACACTATTTGTCGGGCTATTTTCAACTTGCTGTAGACCAAAGTTCAGACTAGATGGGCGTTATAACTTCAACCCTACGTCGAACTCACGTTGATTTAAATTTGTAGGGGGCTTGTTAATGTGGTTGAGTTTGAGAAGCAGTATCAATGACTACCCAACCCAATGTAAAACTAAAAGATAGTACCGATGGGATCAGTGGCATCCAACCACCTGACTCTAGGATAACAAGGCAAATTTCATATAACAACCAAATGACAGAGCAGCTAGCCAGTCCCAAGTATAATCGCGATCGAATACGAAAAGCTAGCAACCCACCTGTAAGAGACCAGAGCCAAACCCAAAGTGTATCACCCCACTGGAAATTTCCCCATTGAGGCAAAACCCAGAGTTGCTTGCGGTCACCCTCAACAGCACTGAGAATGGCACTCACCATATGGGTATTAAGCCATAAGCCACGCATTTCTCCGTTATATGGAGTTTTGTGTTGATCTGGATGGAGAGGGTCTGTTATACCGATAATAATAATTTTGCCTCTTATATCTTTGGGATCTAACGATCCCCCTAAAACATCTCGAAACTTAATTGCCTTGGCAATTAAACCCTCCTGAGATAAGGGTCGAAAATTTAATAAAATTTCGTTGTTTGTTCCAGTTAAATGTTGATAGCCAACAGTATGAGATGCCAATCCTTTTAAAAGAGTTGTACCAAACAGCAATTCTCTATTTTGAAAATTCAATTTTTTGCCTTTTTGTTCAAAGTATTTATTTCCTAATAAGAGGCTAAAAGCATAGGGTGAATTGGAACAATCATCACACTTACTCTTCATCCATAAAACTTGGCGACGGATGATATTATCACCATAATCCTGGTAACCGTCGGTGAATCCTACCTGCTCTTTCAATTGTTTTTTTGAGAATTCAATGGGGGGTCGAATACTTTTAATAGTGGGACTACCAACAAAAGAGCTAGCAATGAAATTTGTGTGCTTATTGAAACTGGCTAAAATTTTATCATGTCCGGGTGGTACTGGGTCAGGACGAACAATATCCAAGCCGATTGCTATCGGTTGATATTGCTCCAATTTTTCTACAATTTGAGCAACTATAGCATCACTTACTAACGGATGGCCATACATACTCATATCTTGTCCATCACCTTCCACAACCACGACCCGGTCATCTATAGGTATAGATGACCTTAGTCTCATTAAAGTGTCATAAGCAGGGAGTTCTAAAGGTTCAAATGTCCCTAGCCATCGCATTCCCATCAGCAAGCTCGTTACTACAACACTAGCAACCAAGGCTGTTTTCAGCTTTGGTTTGGGTTGGGGTGGTAGGGGGGGTGGTATGGGAATTGGTTGGGAATCGTCCTTCTTTTTATCCCGCAATTCTTTCCAAGTCGGCGGGACTTCAGTAGGGTTTTGACAAATCATGGGCAACCAGCTAGCACCGGGAAATTCCGACTCTATACCCTGCAAACATTGCCGCGCTTCCCTCACTGCTAAATAAAAAGGGTTCCCCTTGACAAACTCTTTGAGAAAGTACTTCAAAAACTTCTGTGCCACCCGATCTGGGACTGGTTCTCTCATGACAATTATTTGGGGAATATGTAAATCATCTAACTGCTGCGCTAATCCCAAACCATCACAAGAGTTAAAAATCGCAAACTGCAACCCGCTATCTCTGGCATTAACCAGGGCATATTTTAACTGTTCGATAGTTAATTTCTCATTAGGATTTATATGTATATACCCCGTTTCCCCATTGGCTTGGGTAGAACCATGCCCTGCAAAGAACAGAATATCCCATCCCTGCTCGTTCCGAAGGTGCTCATCTAATTTCCAGCGCTGTGGCTCCACCAAAAACTCCAGTTTTGTGTCTGGCAAATTCTTCAGTTCCCTGCTGTCTGCCTGAATGTCAATCCCAGTAGAATCGCCCAGAATAACTAATACTCTCACTTGTTTAGCGGAATTTTTTGCCTGATTTACTGGCTCTACGTCCAGGGCACTTAAAGCGACTTCTGCTTTGGGATAATCCTCAAAAAAACGCCAAAGATGCCAGGGGATTTTTCTGAGGTTATTGTCTTCGGTTTGAATAATCACTCGAATTGCATCATCTTGGGATAATTGCCGCCTTAATTTGCGATCGATGTGGCGAAAATTTTCAGTATCCAGCCAAGAATCAATTTCGTTTTGCAACTGCTGACATATTTGCTTAAAATCGGTACGGGAAACGTGAGTCACGTCAACTTCATCGAATGTGATGTCTTCATCGCTCACCTGGGGCTGACGCAAACCTGTATTTATGGAGAGAGACTGATAGAGTAACTGATAGAGTAACTGCCAACGGCGGTAGCGGTCGAGAATAATTGGTGCAGCAGGTAAACTACCCTTAAATTGCCACCACTTATCTTTGCCATCTTCCCGCAGTTGGACAGTTACATAGGAGAAGCCATCTTGTAAGGTACCTTTTCCCAAGTCAAAAATAACTAACTTACTCATGTTTCTCTTCGATAATTGATTCAATTACGAAATTTTCTGTGATACTGAATTCATCAGCAGAAATTTTGATTTGGAACACTTTTCCCCTAGGACAACCAAATTTTGGCAATTGCATAAACTCATCTTGGCTTCGGGAACATACTTCTTGAAGAGTTTCCCCTAATTGAGAAAGCAAAGCTAACTTAATATTAGGTGGCAGATAAGTTTCTCCCTTAGCTGGATGTAGTTGCACGCGAATACTTACTCTCTGCTCAGTTTCCGGTGTCAAACCGACCAGCAAAGCGACAGATTTATTCCCCAGTTGTATTCCTAGATCGATTAGCTTGATCCCCCTAACAGGCACCGCTGTTACTTCTCTAACAGCCAAGTCTCTATGTCCTAACCTAAAGTCGAAATTCCCTGACTCTGAATTTAAAAGTGCTTCTAGGGATTGCCAACCCGCCTCAAAAATATGCCCAAACCATTTGCTCAAATTAATCGCTACAGCCGGTTTAGTTTCTTCAACAAAGCGCCCCATCCGCCGCTTGTATAGCTGCTGTCTCCATTTATTATCTGACAGTAGCGCTGCCCATTGTTCAAAAGGCACATCCACTTGTAGACGGGGGAAATAGACACTTTTATCGCCTAGGTACTGCAATAATTTTGTTGCCTGAGCCTCAGACAAAGTTGGCAATGGTGGGAGTTTCTCTTTCATATTCAATCCCAGCATCGCCTGCATCAAGATGAGGTCTTCAATTAACTTCTCTCCTGCCAATACATAGGTGCGGGATTCTTTAGTATATTTCCCCGATGACTTTAGCTGGCGATGAGTCGCAAACCCGGACACTTGTATACAGCACTCATCCTCTTCTGCTGCCAAATCTACCTGCACTGCCAAGTAATAATCACCTGCCCAACTGGGAATATCTACCCACTCTTGGGGCACGCACAAGTCTTCTGAATCAAACGGTTCACTAGGTATTAGCACTATTCTTGCCAAATCGCCCAACTGAATTGCCGTACCATTTACCACTTCTAATGTATCATCAATCGAACCGATCGAGGGTTGAGGCAAAGAACTTTCAACACACCAGGCTGAAAGCCAGGTGAGGAAAGTATTTAAGCAAACTTTATTGAGATAGGCGTTGTAACGAGCGTGAGTATTAGAATAATCCTGAGTTTGCTCCCAGATTCTATTTCGCTCTTTCGGAGTAACTTGTAAACTTAACCAAGGACTAAAATCCCGATATAGCTCATTTAATCTTGCACTCATTTCAATCTCCTTGTTTTCTAGACTCCAAATGAACATTAGTCATGAACGCGATCGATCTTTGATGGTTCAGAACGCTTTTTCCAAAGGAATACCCAAATTGGCGCACCCTTAGAGTGCTTCCTTTAAAAACATCTCTCATAGCTATTGGCTTGCATTCTTCTATTTTAACATAAACCTCTGATTTTAACATAAATATCTTAGCCGAATTGAAGATCTCAGTAACTTCATGATGAGTTATACCAAGCTGGCTAGCTATTCGTTGTCCAATAAATTATTAAACATTCTTGAAAAACGTGATAGATGTTTGATGGTTCAGAGCGGTTTTTCCAAGCAATGTCCAAATTAGCGCACGCTTCTTGTACAATCCCTTCTCTTACTAGAGTTAAATTTTCTAAACATTTTTCAAGCACCTGATGGATGTTTAATGGGTTATAGCAGTTTTTCCAATTAATGCCCAATGTGGCGCATGCTTGTTGAACGAACTGCTTTTCTAGCCTCAAAATTATTAAACATTTTTCAAGCACTAGATCGATGTTCTCTGCTTTAGATCTGTTTACCCAAGCAATGTCCAAATTGGCACAGACTTGCTTAGTAATGACGTTTAAAACATTTTTCATCACTTCTTCGACATATTCTCTAATAATACTATAAATTTTTCTGATAAAATATTCATCTATATCATGATTAACTAATTCACATATATTTTTCAACAGTTTTACCTGAAAACTTTTAAGGCAATGAGATATAGTCGTCTGATGAACCTTGAACTTGACTGCTATTGGTACTTGTTTCATTTCAAAATCGTAAGAACTTATTAAAATTTTTTGGTTTGTTTCGGTTAGAAAAATTAACTGCTTTCTACCAAGATTATTTATTTGAAGATAAAGCTCATGACGATCGTCTTCTTCCTCTGCTTCAAAAAATAAACTACTATCGACTTCATGAGGTAATTCCTCAAGAGATATGGTGCTTGAATTACGGTAGAGATTACGGTATTCTCTTAAGGCATTAATACAGACTTGCATCCAAGCCATTTCTTGGTCATCAATGTTTAAACTTACAGAATCTTCTTGGGGTCTGTTAGAGTTGTAGACATTGGCAGCTTCGTGGAAAATTTCTTGTGTAGGTTCACTCCATATTAGCCCACTTCCTATAGTCGGTGAAATATGACTATGGTATATTGGTCTAAAATATTTAACAGCCAAGATAAATTTGCCAGTTTGTTGCTGATTGTATCCTTTGTGTAACAGAGCGGCTTTCAAATTAATATAACTCGCTTTATACAACAGCCTCCACGGCGAAAAACTATGACCATAGGCTTCGCTCAAACTCCAATTAATATGATAATTGAGACTAGCCTGGACATAAGTTCCTAAAGAAGCTATATCGTTATTATAATTGATTAATAGCTTAATAAATCTTTTTTGGTTGTACAACAACTCTCTGGCAATACCAAAATTTGTTCTCAACAAGTCAAAGCGATGTTCTAAACTACTATTGTTAGATAAAGATTTTTGAGCCGCATAATAGCAATTTAGTTCACAATACGCTCTCAAATGTTGCATCACTAGATGTTTCCTGTTTTTCGGTTCCCATTGTAACCTAGCATTCCAATTGCGATCGAACATTATCCAAAGTAACGAAAGTAAAAGGGTATCGGGACCCTTTAAAAAAATTGCAACCTGGCTAAATTGGTAATACCATCTCAACAAAGTTAACAAGAATTCCGCTAATTGCTCTATGCTAAACTCAGCAAATCCAGGATAGTTTTCTATATATAATAAAATATTATTCCGCAAGATAAGGTCGGTTTTCCATGTAGTACTGGAAACGCCATTTTCGGATGGCAATGTGATAAAACGGAAAAATCTACTATACATCTCGATTGCCCTGATAACATCAAGTTAATATTAGCACTATTTTTTACCTTTGTCAAGTGATTTGTTATACATTTTCATATTGTTTTCAACCAAAATATTGCTATTACTCCCCGCTCAATCAAACGGTATGAAATGAGTACTGCCCACTTACTAGATTATTGTGATCGCTGGAAGGGTTTTATGAATTTTCAGGAGGTAGGTTTACATCTTGCACCCTTTTTAACAGCGACGAGGCAGAGCCTCCTATTCCTTATTCCCAGGCAGAGCCACCGGAACGAGCCGATGGTGTCAGGTGGGCATTTCCCACTTATTAGGTTATTGCGATCGCTGGAAGGGTTTTATGAATTCTCAGCAGGTAGGTTGACATCTTGCACCCTTTTTAACAGCGAGGAGGCAGAGCCTCAAAGCTTTCGTTCCCAGGCAGAGCCTGGGAACGAGAGGAAACGAGCAGAACGAACAGAAGACAAACAGGACACCTTGACAGGCGCAGACCGCACCCTACTTAATAGATTATTGGGAGCGCTTGAAGGGTTTTATGAATTTTTAGGCAGGCAGATGCGAAAATCTAGTCCCTATTCCTTGAGACAGAAGCCTATTGCCTGCTGGAGTTAGACGTTCTCCCCTACTACTGTGTTGCGCCTCTCGATAACGCTACAAGATACAACTACTGTAATACAAACTGAGTGAGACAGCAGTCTGAGGCAGATGAACCTTACCTATTTTTCCACTTAAACAGGACTTACGCACACTGGGCACACTGGGCACACACAGGGGGTTTGCCCCTACGAACCCGCTATATATAGAGGCAGTGCGTAAGTCCTGTTAAAACCAAAAAATTTGCCGAGACAGCGAATCCATATTCATATTTTCGCCAACCTGCTCCTAATAAATCATCAGACAGGAATCAGCCGAGTAAACCATCTGCTTCCTTGAACCTTCCTGCCACCTTGGCGGGGTGAACCAGGATATGTGGGCTTTTCGGCAGAGTTCTTTCTAAACTCACACTAAATTTCAGGACTCAACATGAAAAAGTCACTAGCATTAGGTACAGGTTTTCTCGCAGCAATAGAATTAATGATTGCTCCGACTCAGTTAGTATTAGCGTCCTCAACTTATACAATCACAGTTCCAGCAAATGTGTCCTGTGTTAATACTAACATTAATGTATCAGGAGGTCAGTTAGTAGAATTTTTAGCAGTGGGACTTGCTACCCACGGCTATGAGGGAGGGGTTGTGAATGGGACCCCGCAAACTAATCCAGATGGCGACAGGTTCCTTAATGGTGCCAACATTGGAAAAGGGAATGGTCTAAGTACGCGAGGTTTATTATATTCAGGACCTGTTGGTGCGCTTATAGGTAAGGTAGGACCAAATGGGAAATACTTTTTTATAGGTGCAGGCAATCAATTGTTTATGCCGCAGTCAGGACAGTTGTATATGTGTTACAACGATTCTATTTTCTATGATAATACTGGCTATTACAGGGTGACTGTAACGGCTGACTAGATGGTCATACGACTTACGCACTTTAACGCTATTACGTTGAGGACTTACGCAGACTGGGCATATGTAGGGGTAACCACAGGGGGATTGCCCCTACCACCCGCTATATGTAGTGGTAGTGCGTAAGTCCTATCTCTACAGTGAGCGATCGCCAGAACAACCTGCAAAAATCAACCTATCTAAGAAGACCAATTATGAACTATCTGAAGTTGCACATTTTTGGTACACTTGCGTTATTAGAATTTGCCATTTTAGGAACTGGAGTAATTGAAAAAGCCAATGCACAAAAAGTTTTTCAAGTAGTCCCAAGCATAATCTGTCTACCAAATGAGCCTGATGCTCAATCTCAGCCAGATGGAGCACCACTTTCTGTTCAGGAATACCTACAACGGGGGGATACAGAAATTAAGGCCGATCGCTGTAAAGCGGCGATCGCGGACTATAGCCAAGCCATCAAGCTCGAGCCTCAGAATGTCAAGTCATATTGGAGACGGGCAATTGCCCGTTCTGCTCTGGCAGAGGCTCTTTTTAAACCAAAACAAATGAACCAAGTAATTGACGATCTGAACCAGGCGATTGCAATTGAACCGAACACTCCTCAACTATATTTGTTACGGGGGTATGCCTATCTTAGTCTCCCTAGGAACTTTTTTTCTCCGCGCTCTTCCGTAAAACGCGCTTACCAGGACTTCAGCAAGGTGATCGAGCTGCAACCAAACAATGGCGCAGCTTATGTAGGTCGTTACGTTGCCGATCTTGGTCTAGGTGATAGAAATCAGACTAATTATGACCAACGAAAGGCAAATTTACTTGACTCTGCTGAATTGGCACAAGTTGACAATAGTGTTGCTCAGGGAAGACAAGAAGAGGCGGTGCGGCTGATGCAGTTGACGCTTTTTTTGAATGCAATAGGCCGATAGGCACATAGAAGCCTATTGCCTGTTGGGGTTAGACGTTCTCCCCTTCTACCGTGTCGCAGATCTCGACAACGCTACAAGATACAACGACTGTAATACAAGTTGAGTGAGACAGCAGTCTGAGGCAGGTGAAGATTAACCATCTTGCCAATTTTCATATTTTCGCCAACCTGCTCCCAATAAATCATCAGACAAAACCAAAGGAATACAGCAACGAAAGCCTGAAGCGACCATTGCCTGTGTGTATGCCTAACTTATCACCATACAGCCGTGGGAGCCCCAGGAGTGGACTGTTTTGTAGCTTCAAATGTACTTATTCTACCAAAGGAGGATTTATGTCCACAGACTATGTTAGCAGTCGAAATGGTATAGCTCAAGGGCTAGACATCTCTCCGAAACTCAATAATTACCAAAATTCGGTGTCAAGTCTTAATGCCAAAACTTATCCCAGTGCCAGTTTCAGCAGTAGCAGCAGTAGCAGCAGTTCGGAGACTCCGGTACTTGTTAAGGACTTTAGTCAAATAGGATATTTTAGCGATCCTACTAACGTCAATGGCACCCTTTTCTTTGAGGTTGATGGAACTCAGTTGTGGAAGACTAATGGCACCACCTCTGGCACCGTCGAAGTCTTTGACTTTAACCCTGCAAAGGTTAGTAGTCTACCGACATTTCTCACCAATCTAACCAACGTCAACGGTACCCTGTACTTTGACGGCTATGATTATACTCATGGCGTGGAACTATGGAAGAGTGACGGCACCACTGCTGGCACTGTCTTAGTCAAGGACATAAACCTGGGGGATTTAAACTCAAGTCCTACTAATCTAACCAACATCAACGGTACCCTTTTCTTCGGTGCCAAGGATGGTAATAATCAAGGCTTCTATGAGCTGTGGAAGAGTGACGGCACTGCTGCTGGCACCGTTCAACTAGCACTAGGTGACAACAACCCTTACAATAACCCTAGATCTTTTACAAACGTTAACGGCACCCTGTTCTTTGTTTCCTCTGATAATCTATGGAAGAGTGATGGCACCGCTTCTGGCACTGTCCCAATTACAACATACAACTACAACCCTAACTTTATCCCTCTCTCTCTTACCAGTCTCAATGGCACCCTGTTCTTTAGTTACTTGAATTATTCCACGCTAGATTACGAGCTATGGGAGAGTGATGGCACTGCTTCTGGCACAGTTGTAGTTAAACCAGGCAACTACAACCTTACCGATCTAACCAACGTCAATGGTACCCTATTCTTCGCTGCAACTGATAGTACTAATGGTACAGAGTTATGGAAGAGCGATGGTACTGCTGCTGGCACCGTTCTATTCAAAGACATCAATCCAGGAGCTGATAACTCGAATCCTGCAAATTTAACCAACATCAATGGCACCCTGTTTTTTACAGCTACGGTGGGTGGGCTATGGCACGGAGCTGTGGAAAACCGATGGCACCGCTGCTGGCACCGTTCTAGTCAAAGACATAGACCCAGGGCCTAATGGCTCTAATCCTACTAATCTAACCAACGTCAATGGTACCCTGTACTTCGAGGCAAATGATGGCACCAATGGCCTAGAGTGGTGGAAGAGTGACGGCACCGCCGCTGGAACTGTCCCAGTCCCAAGCATTGACCCTAATCTTGCTATCTCAACGATCGTCAACAATACCGTGTATTTAGTTGGTGGCTATAATATTTATTCTGCCACCGGCAGACAGTTGTGGGAATTCTCTGCTGGTAACAATTCTAACTCTAGTACCCCTAGTTCAGACTTCAACGGAGATGGGAAGTCAGACTTATTATGGCGCAACTCTGCTACGGGAGAAGATGTAGTGTGGTTTATGAATGGTTCCAGCCTTTCTTCATCTCAAGATATTTTTCCTGTTTACGACAGAAACTGGAAAGAAGTTGCTACGGGTGATTTCAACGGCGATGGAAAAGCTGATATCTTGTGGCGCAACTCTTCTACGGGAGAGGATGTAGTGTGGTTCATGAATGGCACTAATATTTCCTCTTATCAAGATATTTTAGCCGTTCCCGACCAGAACTGGAACATAGTAGGTACTGGGGATTTTAACAATGATGGTAAGACTGATATCTTGTGGCGTAATTCCAAGACGGGTGAAAATGTAGAGTGGTTTATGAATGGAACATCCATTTCTTCAACGCAAGATATTCTTCCTGTTTACGATATTAATTGGCAAATAGTGGGTACTGGGGACTTTAACAAAGACGGTAAGACTGACATTGTGTGGCGCAATAAAGCTACAGGTGAAGATGTTGTGTGGTTCATGAATGGAACTACCATTTCTTCAACGTCAGATCTTCAAGCACCTGCGATCGGCGACACCAATTGGCATATAATGGGAACAGGTGATTTTAAAGGCGATGGCAATACAGATCTAGTTTGGCGCAATTCTGCCACTGGTGAAGATGTTATCTGGTTTATGAATGGGATTACCCTATCCTCATATCAGGATACTTTAGCTGTCCCCGACCAGAATTGGCAGATTGTCGGTACATGATGTTCGAGCCAACTTTTTGAGAAATTTTTGCCGATCGCCCATTTGCAATTTTAGGCGATCGGCATATATAGGGGCAACCACAAGGGGATTGCCCCTACAAACCGCTTATTTCTCGTTCCTAGGCTCTGCCTGGGAACGCCATACCAGAGGCTCTGCTTCCTATTCTCGTTCCTAGGCTCTGCCTGGGAACGCCATACCAGAGGCTCTGCTTCCTATTCTCGTTCCTAGGCTCTGCCTGGGAACGCCATACTAGAGGCTCTGCCTCCTATTTTCTCGTTCCTAGGCTCTGCCTGGGAACGCCATACCAGAGGCTCTGCCTCGTTTTCTGGTTTCTGGTTCGTTTCTCGTTCCTAGGCTCTGCCTCCTTGTAACTTATAGGTAACACAATGAGACCAAGCCACAAATTACTCTAGACTCACTAATTTTTCTGCAACACCAGCTTGGTGAGGGGAGGCAGAGCCTCCTACAAGGCATTCCCAGGCAGAGCCTGGGAACGAGAATCAACGACAATCAGACATTCACGAGAATTCTAGGAGGCTCTGCCTCCTGGAAGGCATTCCCAGGCAGAGCCTGGGAACGAGAAACACGAGAATAAAAGTTGTCAACTAAAGTCGTGAGTTCAAGCGTCGAGAACAATTGTCACACTGAAGGCATTGCCACTGGGCAGCATCTTTAGAGAAACCAAAAGCGTGGAGCAAAAACTGCCAGCGACACTCTTGCGTCGTCAGGTACTGAGTCATCTGAAACTGCAACTGCTGCTGCATGGCATTCAGTTCGGTAAAACTGCGGGATGGTTTAGACAAATGCCTAACATAATGAAAGGGGTCTTGCCATTCTAGCTGCCCAGTACTGTGGAGCAGTGCTAGGGTAACGGCACTTTCCTGAAACTGCTTGGCTACTGCCGTTACTTCTCCTTGAAGCGGTAATTTTTTAGCTTGTTGCTGGGCGTTCTGGTATTTTGTAAGCAACTGCCCAGCAAAATATTGGCGTCTTTGCTTATCTTCTGGATAGAGCCATCCCGTCGGCTCGCACGCCAATGTCAAGGCTTCTGCTGGCTTACCATCCCTTCCCGCTCGCCCCATTTCCTGAACATATTCGGAAAGCAACAAAGGCGGATGAAAATGTAAGATCCATCTTACATCTGCTTTATTGATGCCCATGCCAAACGCACAAGTACAAACTACAAACAGCACTTTCCCACTCAGCCAGTTAGTTTCAATTACTCGGCGTTCTGCTGGAGTTAGCCCTGCGTGATAAGCTGCTGTAATATAACCTTTTGGCTCTAGCCATTCAACGAGTTCTTCGCACTCTCGTCGAGTGCGGACGTAGACTAAGCCAACTTGTTGAGGTCGAGCCTGAATAAAGTTTAACAGTTGTTGGCGGCGTCCTCTAGGTGTCCAGATGGTTTTAACTTTAAGGCTGAGATTTTGCCGATAAGGGCTGATAAGAAACTGCTCCGGGTGTTGCAGTTGCAGAACTTCTCGAATAGTTTTCTGGGCTGTGGAATCGGCTGTGGCGGTGAAAGCAGCGATCGCTATCTTTGTCCCTTCTGGTTTAAGCTTGAGTAAAGCTGGGCGCACCGCTCCCAAACGCCGATATTCTGGTCGAAATGTCTCCCCCCATTGTACCAAGCAATGTGCCTCATCAATTATTAATCCATTAATCTTCACTTGGGGATTACACAACCGTTGCCATACTTCCTTACTCAGTAGCGTTTCTGGCGACAGGTATAGCAATCGCAGTTGTTGCCCTTCCACAGCTTGAAAAGTCTGCCGCTTTTGCTGGCTTGGCAATTCACTATGCAACAGAGCTGCTGGTAATTGTCTAGAGTGTAATTCCTGCACTTGATTTTCCATCAGCGCTATCAAGGGGGAAACCACCAGCGTTAATCCCGTTTGCAGCAAAGCTGGCAGTTGAAAGCAAATGGATTTACCTGCGCCCGTAGGCATGACAATCAAAGCATCTTGCCCAGACAACAAGCTATTAATAATTTCTCCCTGAGGTTGTCGAAAATCCTCATAACCCCAGATTTTTTTTAAAGTAGCGCGGACTCTTTGCCATTCATTTGTCATTGCGTAAAATAAATAGAAATATTGGTATTATACGGGATGGCAGGACTTTGAGCCGCTATTGTAGGTTGGGTTGAGGAACGAAACCCAACAACCCAACATATTCGATACATGGTATTTGCCTCTAAGGAAATTACAGAGCTTTGAGAGCTGGTATGCTATAGTATTTTTAGATAATGGGAATAGTGGCTTTAAATAATAGACACAAATATTTCCATTATCTAGTATAAAACTAAGCAGTGCAAATGTAAAGTAAAAATGCAGTTAGAAATTATCGCGCACCGGGGTTTTTCTGCTCTAGGACCTGAAAACACCGTGGCGGCTTTCTCTGCGGCTATCCAACATCAGGCAAATTCGATCGAGTTCGATGTTCAGCTTTCCTCAGACGGTGTACCTGTGATTATCCATGACGCCACCGTGGAGCGAACCACTTCCGGGTATGGCTTAGTAAGAGAGAAAACCCTGGAACAGTTGAAGGCGCTTGATGCGGGTGCTTGGTTTAATCCGAAATTTGCTGGTGAACAGATTCCAACGTTACTAGAAGCCTTAAGGGCGATTAAAGTAGGGAGTTTACCTAAGTTTATTTATGTAGAGGTAAAGCAATCCCATCAGTGGGCAGCGACAGATATAGATAATCTTGTCCAGACGATTATTAGTGAAGATTGGAAGGATAGATGTATCGTTGCTTGTTTTGAAGAAAAGTTTCTGGAGCAGGTGCGGTTTAGTGGTATCACTTTAGGCTATCTGGTTAATTCCCTAGAGACGTACACGCAAAAAATAAGAGCTGTTGCTGGTAACGCCATCATGTTGAGCGAATACCATGTTTTGCTCGATAATCCTAATCTAGTTAAATCCAGCAGAAGTCAGGGAGTTGATGTGGTAGCTTGGACAGTAGATAGTAAGGAGGATTTACAAAGATTAGTAGATATAGGAGTGGTGCGGATAGTAACAAATTCCCTAATCGGTTAAATTGTTTAATTGTTTAACTGGACTTTTTCCGACTGGTAATCATCAGTGAGGCAATAACTGCACTAGCTAGAGCTAGTCCAACGGCAATTAACATCACCAACCGGAAGCTATCGACAAAGGAAGATGCGATCGCTCTATGTAGTGCTGCACTAACTTCCTTACTCAGTCCCGGAGGCACTTGGGCGGCAGCAAGATTAATCCGCTGTGCGGAAAGAAACTGTTGCGCTTCTGG
>CASBRB010000301.1 GCA_949127975.1 Oscillatoriales cyanobacterium PMM_0019
ATATTAAATCTAGTTTGATAAGTTTTCTCTATATCATTCTCCCTAGCACCATCAATCATTTCACTCACTGCTGTTCTGAGAATTGATTGATAGTACATTCCCCAATCCTCTAGGAATGGATGTGATTGGAGCTTTGCCTCGCATCCAAACATCCTCCCTTTTGACGTTACTGTTGATAATCGTTTTTTCTTCCTCATCAATTATAGTGTATCAGAAAAAAAAGAAAAAGTCAAGGGTGAGAAAAACTTTTTCATGCGCTTCCCTCGATAGGTAAGCGGTTACGTGCCAATATCTTCATTCCACAGCAGGGGGTGGTGGTGAATGAAGTCGCTCATTAGGTGTTTGCACTCATCCAGGTTCAAATCAATCACTTCAACTCCATGAGATTCCATGAATGCTCTGGCACCGGAGAAAGTGTGTGACTCACCAGCGATAACTTTTTTAATGCCAAATTGGACAACAGCACCAGCACAGAGGTAGCAAGGCATCAAGGTAGAATAGAGAGTGGTATCCTTGAAGCTGCCGATTCTGCCAGCATTGCGCAAACAATCAATTTCGGCGTGGGTAACAGGATCGTTGTCTTGGACGCGCTTGTTGTGTCCTCTGCCGATAATTTGCCCGTTGTTGACAAGCACTGAGCCAATGGGAATCCCACCCTCAGCGAGTCCCTGTTTGGCTTCATCAATAGCCGCCTGCATAAACTCGTCCATAACAGTTTTATCCTTCTCAAGCATTGGTATCAAAAAATACTCTAATCGCGTTCATAAATGTTTTCCCTTTGTAAAAATTCGTCTTTGATGCCGAAATTGAAAGTAGGAAAGTTATACTTTTTTTTGTTCAGTGGTACAATAATTACCTCTACCTCTTCTCCTTCATTAACTTCGGCTGGCAATAAGTCCTGTAAAATTATTGTTTTTCCTTTGATGTCGCCTTTCATACCTATCCAAATCCTTTTGTAGCTAATAGCTAATTCTCAAGACGGGGCATTGCTCGTTTCACAAGTCAGATGGGTTGGTGGGTAGTGCCCACCCTACTTATTTAAGTGTTAACCGATTCTTTCTTCATCAGCCCTAAGCGGTAAGCTGTCAGGGGACTGTTACGGATATCGGCTTCTAATCGAGCAATTAATTCATCTAGCTCTAAAAGGTTAGCATCTATCCGTTTGCACAATGCTCGCATATTGGCAACAGAACGGGCTCTTGTTTCTGCATCGGGAATTCTCAATTCGTTAGTCATGGTACACTCCAATTTTTCTTAACTTCTTCAATACTTGCTTGCATCGCCTCAGCATTGAGCTGAACTTCTGCGACAGTTCGGAACAGTAATTCTAGGTTAGCACGGCTTGCCGTCGGCTGAGAATCAAAGATTCGCCGCAGCATAGTGCAAAAGCGCAAGTAGTAATAATCGGCACGTTCTCTGATATTTTGGAGTTCTTGTAATTCAGGGATCGTTTGTTCTGTTTCGCCAAATCGGTAGCTCCTGCCTCATCCATTAACAGCAACATTTGCCGTTGTAACTGAAAAACTATTGTTAGTATTTCCTCTGATAATTTTGCCATTTCGTTTCAAAAGTCAGGAATGGGTTTGTTGAGCAATGCCCATCTAGCCCTGCAATCGGTGTTCTTTCTCGTTCTCGTTCCCAGGCAGAACCTGGGAACGCTGTTTGTGAGGCTCTGCCTCGTGGAAAGGGAACACCAATATTGTAATCCGGGTTGGTGGGCACTGCCCACCCTACTCTGGCACGTTTAACACTCTCCTGACTTCAGTTAAAAATGCCAAAGAGTTAAACTCTCCCCTTCCTGTCATATGGTTAAATAAGGAAAGTTTACCAACAGAATTATCCCCGATGAGGTTTTCGTAGGGGTCTAGTTTGAGACAAATTTTTCCTGATTTCTCGTACCGCGAGAAGTGAAACCAAGTCAAATGCTCTAAAATGTCATTTTTCAGGGAACCGCTGAAAAGCAAGCCTTTACGGATGTCTTCGTCATCGAGGATGCCTTGATAGATGTTTAACAGAGTGGCGTAAGAAACTACACCCCTGTAATTCCGCTCTTCTTCTTTCCCTACTGTCAGTCCATTAAATAGGTTGAAAAACACTGCAGATTGCTTGCTAGAGTCTGATACTAGGCTTGTCAGCTCCGCTGTGTCTTGGATGTATAAGGAACTTGCCTTAATTTTCTCTAGTCTCGCCACATAGTATTTATCGAAGAACATCGGGTAGATTTTGATATCTTGATGCTCTGCTTTAAAATGGCGGATGACGTCTCTTGACATAAAAAATAGTTCATCGTCATTCTCAGTTTGTGTCATGTGCAATGTACTGGTATAGGGAGCTTTGGCAATATACACCAAGTGCCTATATCCCTTTTTGTAGAGCTTGTCTACTTCGTCGATAACCACCGTTGGCTCTTGAAACATCCTCTGATGTTCGTAGTTGTCGGAGAAAGTGGTGAGTAGTTGTAGCCTGACAGCACCATCCTCTAAACGCTTCACAATCACAATCTCTCCCATCAAGTTGGAGATTTTTTGAGAACTACCCTTTCTCCTGTCGCTTTCTCGGCTGGAGATGATAACGATCGCCAGTTTATCTAGTCGTTCCGAGTCTGGTATACTTGATAAGCGAAACTGCTTGGGCAGCACTGAATACAAGGAACTCAGCGTATTAGCCGATTTATGCTCTAACTCCCTAATGTCAATTCCTTGAGCATTAGACCGATGTTCTTGATTCAGTAAGTGAGATAATACCTTAGACAAGGACATCATGAATTTTTCTATGGGTACATCGTCGTGCTGGTTACTCAGGTGTACTCTTAAGATGGGGATAAATAATCGCTTTTTATCCAATAAAACCTTTAAACAGATATAGACAAGTAACGAGAAGGTAAACCGATAAATAAAAGCTCGCTGCGAGTCTAAATTATTATTCTCTAGATTGTAGAGAAACACGAGCAGTTTACGCTGTCTAAAATTCCTTTTGTAGAATTCGTCACACCGAGATTCCCTTGGTACTAACAGCACTGGCAATGCTTTGATACCCGTAATGTCGTACTCCATACTGAAGCTGGTACTCTCGGTGGTAGAAAAATAGTGAATGTCACTGATAGTGATTTTGGCTGGAAGAGTACAAAGGGAATTTGACTCGGTATTCGCTTCGCCAATGGATATATATTTTAAAGCTTCTTTCGGGTTGCCTCTGACTACAGGCTTGAAAAATGTACCGCTGTTAAAAATATTGTCAAACTCTTGTTCGAGAATGCTTCTTTTTACGGAAATATGCAGCGGATACTCTCGTGTATCAAAGGTTGTCTTTCGCTCTAGGAGGTTTTTCATCAACTGCCTGAGAGTGTTGATTTTATTCTGAACCTTAAAATACTCGAACCCTTTCCTGATTCCCCGCAATATATTTTGCACTTCCTCGTCATTACCCTTGAGCTTGGGCAGAACTTTTTCGTCAAAAGCTGAAATCGGGTTATAATCTAAGTCAGAGCCTGACGTTGAGTTTTTACTACTAGCAAAAACAAAATGGTACAAAAGCACTAATTTTAAGACTTTTCTGGCAAAACTTTCCCTGGTAAAAGTATCTGCTAGTTCTTGTTTATGCTCATCACTATCTGGGTTAAGCAAATTGAGGTAATAATCAAAGACATTTTCACCCCCATAGGCTTGAACTGGGTTATTAAACTTCAGCTTTAAACCAAAGATAAATTGTAACTCTCCCTGGTTCTCATCTACACTTTCTCCCAAGTACCCTTCTATCTTGGGAATGATGGGCAGCATATCAAATGCTTCAGCGCGAGAAAAAGCGTCTCTGTAGTTAAGCGAGGTGCCAGCATAGGTGACTTGGTAATCGCCATCACTTTTTTCTACATCGCTGATGTACTCGTTTATTAGCCTGAGACGCCTGATAAGTACCTCTAAATAAATAGCACCCTCGGCGTTAGTGGCACTGGCATCGGTGTTGATGTTGTTTCGGAGATACTCTAAATAATTTATCTGTGCCTGCTTCTTGAGTTTTCCCAGAGTTTCTGTATTGATAATGTTCCTCAGCCGATGAAAGTCAGATTTTGTGTCATTCTGGATTTGGTCAAGAATCTCAGTCAGGTCAGATCGATCGCTTTCACTCTTCACGCTAAACTGAAGATTGATATAATTCTCCAACCCCTGGCGCAGGTGGGCATTAAAATCGCGGGTATTCCGCACAGTAATAGTCAGCTTGTGAAATTTCAGCAGTTCCCCGCTGCCATCCCTAGGGCGATGCAACGTTAACCGCTGCTTCTGCAAGCCCGAATATTCCCCAAAGGGATAGGTAAAATCTAATTTGGGTGGTTTTCCTTTGAAAGACTCTAAATCTGTGACTAAGCTGTTAATATAATCAGTAGTAGAGGTATTATTACCCACAGCAGACTGTAGTAAAGCTTTCAAGCGCTCTCTTATCTGCTGAATATGATTGGGAAAGCGTTCGCGGAAACTCGGACTAAAATTGACACTGGCAGCCACAGCGCTGTTGGCAGATGCTCCCAAGGGATTTTGTACTTGCAAAGAAGCCACCTGGGTGGCTACAGCGTCAATGTCGATGATTAAGCGATCGCGATTGTCTGATATACTAAACGGGTTCTGAGTTTGTAAAACTCTTAAAATCTTTTCCAGTAAATCACTATAGTCTACAGGAACTAGCTCATTGTCGCCCGGTCTTAAAACGTTCACCCTATCTACTCCTACAGGTAGTTCTAGTGCATTTGTTAATGGGTAGAGTTCACACATCGCCAATTTAGGTATCGGGAGTGCGAATCGCGTATTTATCCTATACCATAAATAGAATCTAATTCTATTACTTTTTCAGGACGGGTATCGCTGGATGAGGGAAATAGCCCTCGTGCTGATAAAATTTTGTTAACTGATTAATTAAGTTCACCGATCGCACCAAACACAGGAGACTAACAAAACCCATAACTATGAAACCTACCGCCGTCAAAGAAGTGCAGCAATTAGAATTACCACTGGCTAAGATTAACGTTAACAGAAGCATGATGACGATCGGCTTAATTTGTGCAGCGATCGTGGCATTATCGTTAGCAGCAATCTTTATTAGATTGAGCGAAGAAGAACTCGGTCCTTTTGCAACTATATTTAATCGCTACTGGATAGCCTTTCTAGCCTTATGGCTGTGGCATCAACACAATAGTGCTTATTTGGGACTCGCTGAGAAAACTACCAGGCAACCACAACATTATACCAAAAAAGATCTGATATTGTTAGGGGGAGCAGGGGTAACGTTCTGGGGCTGTCTAGCACTCTGGGCATGGTCACTGACGCAAACGAGCGTGGCTTACTCTACCATCCTGCATAATCTTACCCCCCTGTTCACTACCCTGGGATCGTGGATTATATTCCGTCATAAATTTGATAATCGATTTCTGATAGGCTTAGTAATAGCGATCGGGGGATCTGTCCTCCTGGAATTGGACGATTTGCAAGTGGCTAGCGGTGGTTTTGCAGGGAACATGGCTTCTTTGCTATCTGCTGTTTTTTCTGCTGCTAGCCTAATGATGCTGGAAAAACTGCGAGCCAAGTTTCCAGCTCCCAAGCTGATTATGGACTGCTGTGCTATTGGGATGGTCATGAGTCTACCAGTGACGCTGCTAACGGAAAATAGGATTTTCCCAATTTCCGTGTCGGGGTGGCTAAGCGTCATAGCTCTAGCTCTTGTTTGTCAAGTTATAGGTCAAGTGCTTCAGGCATATAATCTCAAAGCATTATCCGCTGGATTAGTTGGTGGCTTCCTGTTGCTCGATCCCGTGCTGAGTACCTTAATGGCTTGGAAATTTTTTGGTGAAAGCTTAAGCCTGTTTCACTGCTTTACTTTCGCAGTCATTTTGGTAGGGATATACCTACTACAATCTAGCAACTACGCCGATCGGCTCATAGCTGAAAAAGCCTAATTGTAGGTTGGGTTGAGCGTAGGCGAAACCCAACAAATCCATAGATGTTGGGTTTCTCGTTCCCAGGCGCTACCTGGGAATGCTACTCTTTCAACAAGACTAATTATATTTTCTCTCTTCAGCACAGCAGTTCGCGGACAGTTTAGGAGAAAAGCGGTGAAAGCGATCGAGACAACAGTATTGGTCACAGCCGATGGTAAAGCGACCTTGCAATTGCCACCTGATGTCCTTCCAGGAGAGCATCGGATTGTGTTGGTAATTGATGAACAACAAGTATTACACGAACCTTCTACACAGGAACCAACGAAACCTGGTTTTCCAGTAATTCATGTTGGCTCCTGGACAAGCGATCTACCGCTCAGACGTGAGGAAATATATGGTGACAACGGACGCTAAATCCGTTTTTCTCGATACCAACGTGCTCGTGTATGCCAGTGTTGCTGAAGCTCCCTTGCATCAGGTTGCTCGTGATGCGATTCAGGCATATGAGCAATCAGGTAACAGTTTGTGGATTAGCCGACAGGTGCTGCGGGAGTATCTCGCTGTTTTGACCCGTCCACAGGCGTTTACTGAGCCAATTCCCATTGAAACTCTTTTGGTTGCTGTTCAAGCGTTTGCTACTCGTTTCCAGGTTGCGGATGAAACGCTTCAAGTAACTGAAAGGCTGATCAAAATTATGGAACAGGTCACTGTGGGCGGCAGGCAGGTACATGATGCAAATATCGTTGCCACAATGCAAACGTATGGAATTGAACAATTGTTGACGCATAACGTGGGCGATTTTGTCCGCTTCGCTGAATTAATTACCGTTCTGCCATTGGTAACGAACGACATATAAGCGCGATCGCGCATCCGATGAAATGATAAGGACAGTATGGTGAGGGATGCCGTAACTATCAAGATTCATACTCTATGAAGTAGGACTAGGATGAGGGTGATATTCTTCAATGAGAAAGAATCAAATTGAGTACATTCAACTCATTAGAAGTCAAAAGATACTTATCTGTAAAAATCTTTTGCCTTATCTCCTCTAAACTGTAGCTTCTAAAAACCACAAAGGGGAAATCTTCATACTTATTCCCAATGGGCAGAGTTTTGTCGGCTGGATAGAGGTGGTGAATATAAGTAGCTAGAATATCACGAAATCGAGAGGTTTCTGGTTCTTCGTATTCCCTGAAATACTCGCTCATCTTCTCCCCAGCAATAAAACTAAATAACGGCAAGGCATAATATCGATCCCGGTTCTGACTATTCTGCTCCAACCTCTGTGTTTTTTCCATCGGCTCCATCAATTTGTCGATTAACTCAATAGCATCCTTGATGGCAGAACGCAGATTTTCTGGATAATCACAGTTGAGGCTAATCGCCAGCATCTTATTTAATAGTTCTGGGGTGGCATGAGTGTCTATTTCTCTCAACCCTATCTCATAAGTCTCCTCCAACCTCCTATCGGCAATAGGCACTACTAGCAAGCTACCAGTAATATGCCCAGGTTCGATATCGCCCAATTTCAGTAATTTATCCAGACTGCTACACAACTGGGAAAACTCGCGGTTGAATAATTCCCGCAGCCGCAGATAGGAATTACTCTGAGACTCAGCGGGAGAGTTCAACACAAACTCTGCCCGACTCAGCAATTCCTCTAAACTGGTATAAACTTCCTTTAGCAGCTTGTCGCTGTGACGCCGATGATGTTCACTCTTTAAATTCTTGATGAGGTTTGCTATCTTCCCAGTATATGTCTGACTTGCCCCAGATACAGCCTTGCCGCCTATGGGAATCATTAAAAAGTTTTTTTGCCCTAATTGCCCAGCTCCCTTAATCCGCGTCATTACAGAAGTTTTGAGAATCAGCAAAATGTTCAACAAACTCATTAAGCTTTCTTGCAAGGAAAGATCCTTGTCATCGGCGTAATAAACCGCTCTGTCGGATAAGTAAAAAACTAGCTCCTTATCTTCATCATCCAGGGTATTGCCCTTTTCGTCATAGGCCCCACGACCTCTGTAAATAACCTGAATTACCTCCATTAGGTTACTTTCAACCCGAAAGCGGGGAATTTCCACCCAGATGTGCTTCGCTTTGGGGAAGGATAAACCCCGGCTGGCAGAGGAAGTCATAAAAACTACTCTGACTCTGTTTTTATATTTCTGTATTTCCTGCTTCTCCTTCTCAGAAATGCTGGCGTGTATCTCCAGATAGTCTTTATTCTTCTCAAACTCTCCCCGATGTTTCCTAAGAAGCTCAATTAGTTCTTGCAATCTCTTCTTATCCTGGATGTACACTAGCAATTGAGCTGCATCTGGGCGTGATAATAATTCCTTTATATCATTAACAATTTCCGCTTGCACTCTCTTGGTTAATCTATCCTTTGTGAAATCCTCCTCCTGGTTAAACTTAACAGACTCCACTAAGACTTTGTACTTGATAGTCAACCTGCCCGCAGGGTAGGAGTTAGTGTTAATCACAGTAGCTGGTAAATTATTAAACTCAAACGGCTGTACTGAAAGAGGAGATGTGCTATTTTCCGAAACTTTCCTAAAAAATATTTTATCAGGTTCAGGTGTTTTTTCCGATAAATGCTGCTTGATGACATCTGGATCGACAATAGAAGCATCTGCTACAATAACTTTGGTATTGAAGCCATGCCCCCCTGTCAACTCATAACGTTTCAAAATACTGCTTATTTCATGTAAAAATTCAACTCCGCTATCGTCGCCTGTTATTTCATCTATCATGATGAATAAGTGCTTCATTCGCTGAGATATTTCTTTCATTTTAGGGGCGATAACCACTCCCTCCCGCTTGTTGTAGGCATCCTTGAATATGTTTTCAAAATGTTTGAGAGTATTGGCGCCGTTTTCTGTTATTTTTAAAGATTGGATACAAGCTGTAGCTACCAGATTATTTGATATATGTTTAGTTTTGACGGTGTATATCGCTTCGCAGAGGCTGGATAAAACCCCCTTGCTTCTATGATTGTTAGTTCTAATTTGGTCTTCTGTTACTCGTTTAAGTCCGTGTTGGCGGGATAGCGATCGCTTATTTTCCTGTCTGGTATCTAGAAAAATTACGCCATTCTCGGTAAAATCATCCTGATAAGTATTGGCTAGATAGTTTACAGCACATTTGGGAAAATATTCTGAGATTATTTGGTGATTAGTATTGATGCAGAATAGACGTTTATCAAACAATTCCCCTGTGTTGTCGTCTTTAAATTTCTCAATAATGTCCTGGTTTACCTGTTTCCGGGGGCTGACGTAGAAAAACAAGAACCCTTCATCTACATGATCTTTCAGAAACTCCACAATAGCAGTAGTCTTACCTATGCCTGGGTTGCCAGTCAAGAAAATATAAGTATTATCGGAAACTAGAGCTTTTTTAATCAGTTCTGCATGAGCCTGTCGCAGATTTAATTTTGGGCTGACTTCTAGCTGTACTGCCAGTTCATCTGGGATAATGCCTATGGAGCTGAAAAAGTCGTCAATCTGTTCTTCATGAGAAACAAGGGTTATCTTATCGGCAGGAATTTCTACAAGACGCTTCACAAAGTCCTTGCCATTATTGAAACTCCTACCTGCATTTCGCTGGATAAGCTTTAAAACTTCACTACGAGCATAATTGATATCCTGCTCTTTTGGTTTTTTGCTGTAAATGTCGTAACAGGTAGCTAAGAAATCTAAATTTGACTCGCGCAGTGACATGGCACTGATGCCACGATTACTGTAACCCACCACATTGAACATTACCGAAGCATCATCTGGCAGAATGTTAATATGCCGCAAAAATCCATAGAAACTATGGGCATAAGCAGCAGCCTGAATTAATTTATAGCTTTCTTTATCTTTGTAACTGAAAGCAGTTAGATGACGGCGCAAACCTTCGGACAAAGTAAAATCTAAATTATTGGTGGCCCCAGTGTCTATCCGCAGCTTAGAAAAAACACTTTTTGAGCGTAAGTAGCTCAGTTCGTGCAGCAGTAAACGCCGCATATTCTCAATTTCGTCCAAATCTACTGCGGATTCAGATAATTTGGGAGAAAATACCGAGAGGTCAACAGAGAGAATGTTAAATTTATTGCGGTATTGCAGCAGCATCAGTGTATCTGCTTGCAAAAATTCCCCTGTCTTTTTTGAGTATTGCCGAATGTATCGATCGATCTCATCTTTTTGGAGATGGCTAAACTGAGACAATACTTCCCTAAACTCTTGAGGTTTATTATATGTGCCCATGCTGTTGTCGTCTGAAAAACTGCACTGGTAGTACAAAATTTTTAAATTCGGCTTCTGCCATTTTTTTAAGTCGAGAGAATTGATGTATTCACGAAAAAAGTTTAATCCAGACAGAAATCCTTTTAATAGTAAAAAATAACTCCAGTGTTCCACACTTTGTATTTCCAGCTTGTCGATAATGTTGGCGCGGTTTATTATAACGTTTAAGATTTTCGGAAATTTTAGCTGCTGCAAATCCCGGATATACGAGTCGCTAAAGTTGTGATTTAGGTTTTGCTGTTCAATATAGGCAAGGATGCCCACGTTGAACCCTACTTCAAATAAACGTCCTAAACTTTCTGATATCATTTTTTAGTGTTGTAGCTTAGACCCCACTATACACTATAAGTAGGTCGCTGCTTAAGTTATTTTTTTTTAATCGCAAAGGGCGCAGAGGTTTACGCAAAGGGGCGCAGAGGTGGCGTCGGACTTAGCGATCGCGCAGAAGTCTGTAATAATTTTATTGTATGAGCATGTATAGTACGGGTGGAGTCAATGGAAGAAAGAATCCAGATAATTGTTTTAATCGCAGTGGCTCTCGGTATTATCCTGGGCTGTGCTGTTGTCAGATGGATAGGGCGTCCTCTTTACGGTTTGAGCAAGGCAAGTGATGTTACTGACGCTACTCGCGCTGAAGAAAAATTCCGTGCTGCGTTTGATTATTCCTCAGATGCTTACTTTTTTCAGGACGAAACTGGGGCTTTCACTGCCTGCAACGCTAGCTTTTTAAAGGTTATGGGGTGGGAAAGTAGCAGTGATGTTATTGGCAAAAATCCTTTAGACTTCTCGCCAGAGTATCAAGCTGATGGGCAGTTATCGGCAGAAAAAGGAATGGTATACTTGCAGAAAGGTTTGGCAGGAGAGACGCAGAATATTGAATGGATTTTTATTAGTAAAGATGGCGAACCAAGACCGATGGAAACTACGTTTGTTCCCATAAAGTTAGAAAATCGCCCCGCTCTGCTAGGAATTGCTCACGATATGCGCGATCGCCTGCTCGCTGAAAAAGCACTGCGAACTAGCGAAAGACGCTTCCGTTCGATTTTTGAAGCCAATAAGATGGGTATGATACTAGCGGATCTAGAAGGTAATTTTTTGGACGTCAACAACGCCCTGCTCGAACTTGTGGGTTACACATATGAAGATTTCTTGGCGGGGGAGTTAAATAGGCAAAAAATAACTCCTCCAGAATATAATGAGGTTACTCAACAGGTAGTAAAAAATTTAAGGGAGAAAGGTTTCCAGCCACCAATTGAGAAAGCATATCGCCATAAAGATGGGCGCATTATCCCCATTTTACAGGCGGTTAAACTTCTGGATGATGGCAATGTGCTGGTTTCAATCCTGGACATCAGCGAGCGCAAGCAGGCTGAAGAAGCATTACGGAACTCTGAAGAAAAATTTGCCAAGGCTTTTCAGGCTAATCCCCTGGCTTTCTACATTTTCTCCCAGGCTGATGGAGTAGTAATGGAGATCAACCAGGGCTTTCAAAATCTGTTTGGCTACTCCTGGGCAGAAACAGTCGGCAAAACTACCTTAGAGTTACATGTCTGGGATGACCCTGAAGAACGCTCTCACCTTTTGAATACGATCGCTACAGTGGGTTCTATCAGGGAGGCGGAGGTCAAATTTAGAAATCGCGCTGGCGCTCTCCTGTTTTGCAGAGTTTCTGCTGAAACCATTTGGGTGGGTAACCAGCGTTGTGTAATTGTGGTTGTTAACGATATTACAGCCAGAAAGCTTACTGAAGTTGCCCTCAATGAAGCGAAAGAAGCAGCCGATACTGCTAATCAAGCTAAGGGTGATTTCCTGGCACACATGAGCCATGAGATTCGTACCCCTATGAATGCTATTATTGGGCTGAGTTATCTGGCGTTGCAAACAGAGCTCACACGTCAGCAGCGGGATTATCTGACTAAAATTCAGACTGCCGGGAATTCTTTGCTAGGTCTAATTAATGATATTCTCGATTTTTCTAAGATTGAAGCAGGAAAGTTGAGTTTGGAGGCGATCGACTTTGACCTCGAACAGGTATTGAGCAATATCGCCAATATCGTTGGACTTAAAGCTGACGAAAAAGGGTTGGAATTTGTGTTTAGAACAGAAGCCTGTCTCCCTTACTATCTCATTGGCGATCCGCTCCGATTAGAGCAGGTGTTGATGAACTTTGCCAGTAATGCTGTCAAGTTTACTGAATATGGTGAAGTTATCATATTCGTCAGGCTGCTAGAGAATAGCCACGATCGCGTTGTTTTTGAATTTTCTGTACGAGATACAGGAATCGGCATCAGCCAACAGCAGATAGATAGCCTATTTCAGGCATTTACCCAAGCAGACAGCTCCACGACGCGCAAGTTCGGTGGTACCGGACTGGGTTTGACCATTTGCCAGCGGCTCGTAGCCATGATGGGCGGTAGAATTTGGGTTGAAAGTGAAGTGGGCAAAGGCAGCAATTTCTTCTTCACTGCTCAATTCGGTTGCTCCCAGACAGAACCGACTGCCACAATACCCCTTGCCGACTTGCGAGGACTAAAAACCCTGGTAGTTGACGACAACCCAACCTCACTGGTATTTCTGCAACAAATACTGGAATCATTCACGTTTCAAGTAAAAGCGGTTGATTCCGGCTTACAGGCGATCGCAGCCTTGGATCGAGAATCTTACGATCTGGTGATTTTAGACTGGCGAATGCCCGAAATCGATGGTATTGAGACAGCAAAACGGATTAAAGCTCTCCCCCATCAGATAAGCATTCCGAAGATCTTGATGGTAACTGCTTATGGTCGAGAAGAGGTACAGCAGCAGGCGCAGCAGCTTGGGATTAATGCTTTCCTACTCAAGCCTGTCAGCCGCTCTACCCTGTTCGACACCATCGCGGAAGTTTTTGGTCGTGCTGGTGCGATCGCCGGCAGACCTATATTGAAGGCACCCAGGGGCATTGCCAACACTATGTCTATTCGTGGTGCTAGTATTCTCCTAGTAGAGGATAACGAAATCAACCAGCAGATTGCGGTGGAGTTGCTTACCAGTCAAGGCTTAGTGGTGGAAGTAGCTAATAATGGGCTGGAAGCTCTAGACAAAGTCAATCAAAACCGTTTCGACCTGGTGCTGATGGATATTCAAATGCCTTTAATGGACGGCTTGGAAGCTACTCGTCAGATTCGTCGCCATGAGCGCGAGAGGGGAGATGACAGTTGGCAACCTCTACCTATCATCGCCATGACTGCCCACGCCATGAGCGACGATCGAGAAAAAAGTCTGGATGCGGGAATGAACGATCACGTCACCAAACCCATCAACCCTGATGAACTGTTTGGGGCGATGGTTCGCTGCATTGTGGAAAGACGAGATTCTCTAAGCGAGATTGGTGATTTAGACAACACCCCCAACACCCAAACCGTCTACAATTTGGGGGCTCCTGGAGAGGTTTGGTGCCAGATGTTAGACAAGCTAACAGGCATCGATGTGGAGGCTGGATTGCGGCGGGTAGCCGGTAATCAGAAAATTTACCGACAGATTCTTCGCACATTTCATACAAACCATGAGAGAGTAGCAGAAGAAATCCGCGACGCTCTAGCCTGTGGAGATATAGGCGTGGCAACTCGACTAGCTCATACTGTCAAAGGGGTAGCTGGTAACCTCGGTGCTGACAATTTATATCAAGCTGCTGCTGTACTGGAAAAAACACTCAAGTCTCAGGACACAGCCAACTATAACGAAGTGCTAGAACGCTTCGCTGTCTGTCTGCAAGAGGTGATGAGTGCCATCACCTCGCTTGATACCCAAGAGCAGCCATTGGCAACCAGTATAGCTTCAGAGCTACCGATGAGCGATCGCGTTGTGGTTAAGGTAAGAGAGATGATTACCAAGATGTCTGAGTTGCTGGAAGTCGATCTGATGGCGGCTATAAATTGTATGGAAGAATTAAAGCAAAACTTGCCAGGGCCAAGCTATCAACAGCAATTGCAGCAACTCCAACAGTTTCTTGAGTTATTTGACACCGATAGTGCCTTGGATGTGTTAAACCAGATCGCACAGAGCATACATGTCAACTAGGGGGTGTATTTGTGATGGATAGTATCAAACAAAAAATTCTCATTATTGATGACAGTCCTGAAACCATTCAGATGATGGTTGAAATTTTGAAAACCAGCTACTCGATTATTGTAGCGACTCACGGGGAAAAA
>CASBRB010000302.1 GCA_949127975.1 Oscillatoriales cyanobacterium PMM_0019
AATGATAAACTCGTCAATTATTAGCTGACTCTTCTAAGAATCGCCGTAAACTTTATCTAGCTTTACTGGCTATGATTGTTCATAAAACAGTGACAGAACGTGTCGGGAGATTTGAGCCAAGAGTTAGAAAACGTCGCTCAAAAGCTTATCCTTTAATGCAGGAACCCGATAGCGAAACCCAACCTACAACTACTGCTCTTTCTCCCCTTCTCCCTGCTCCCCTCCTCGGAGGGGTTGGGGGATGAGGGTGAAAGCCTTTGGGGAGATTTTTCTTTATTTGTATGAAACCACCTCTACCATTTCTTTGTGTAGCTGCTATAGTACTGTAATATTCAGTTTTTTGGAGCAGAATAAATGGATCGGCGTAAATTTATTGGTTGGTTTAGTGTTGGTGCTTTGGCAAGTTCTTTACCAGTCGTTATTGCTGCGTGTAGTTCTAGTAACAATCAACCCTTAGTTCAGCCGGAAAAACCAACCACGGACAAGGGTGTACGAAAAGATGGGTTCCAGTCTGTAGGCACGGTTCAAGAGTTAACTGAAAAAGGAAGTATTTTAGATAAGAAAAACCTGCCTAAACCAGTTCTAGTTTTACATAACCCCTCATCCAATAATCTTGTTGCTGTTAATCCTACTTGCACTCATCAAGGGTGTTCTGTTGCTTGGGAGGCAGATACCAAGACTTTAAGTTGTCCTTGTCACGGATCTAAATTTAATCCAGATGGTAGTGTACTAAAGGGACCAGCAACCAAGCCCTTAGAGAGTTTTACGGCTAAAGAAGAAAATGGGTTAGTTTTGGTGAAAGTTGGTTGAGCTATGGAATTGTAACCGATCGCAGCAGGCGCTCAACAATGGTCTTAGCCCGACGCCCACCCGCTGGAATCAAACGATGAGAGAGGACGTGAGGTGCTAACAACTTAACATCATCCGGAATAGCATAATCACGACCTTCCAGAAAAGCCAGCGCTTGTGTGGCTCGCTGTAATGACACTGTACCACGCGGACTGACGCCCAGAGTGATCTCTTCATCCTCCCGTGTCGCCCGTACTAAGTGGAGGATATACTTTTGCAGTGGAGTTTCAATCTTCACCAGGCTGCAAAGTCGCCGTAATTCCTGAACATCTTCCTGGGAAATACAGGGCTCTAGCTCCTCCACCGTTATGCCATCAGTCAGCCTTTGTAGCATTTGCAGTTCTTCTTCCTCTGTGGGATAGCCCAGAGTTAAAGACAGGGCGAAGCGATCCATTTGTGCCTCTGGCAAGGGAAATGTGCCCTGATACTCAATCGGATTTTGGGTAGCAATGACGAAAAACGGATTGGGAACGTTGTGGGTAACGCCATCCACCGTGACTTGCCGTTCTTCCATCACCTCCAGCAACGCTGATTGGGTGCGGGGTGTTGCCCGGTTAATTTCATCAGTCAGCAGCACATTAGCAAACACTGGTCCGGGTCGAAATTCAAATTCCCTCGTGTTAGGATTCCAAATATTAGTACCAGTGATATCTGTAGGCAAGAGATCCGGAGTGCATTGGATGCGCTGAAACCTACCGGCTATGGAGCGAGCCAGTGACTTTGCCACCAAGGTTTTACCGACGCCTGGGACATCTTCCAGCAGGGCATGTCCCCCAGATAGCAGCGCCACTAAAACTAAGCGGATGGCATCGGCTTTACCAACAATGGTACGAGCCAGATTTTGAGTCAGCACTTCAATACGTTCTCTCATATTTCTCCACAGTAGACGAACACCCTAACAACTAATAACCTATAGATAACTCAAACTGGACGCTGCCCATTCAGTAAGAATTTTTGCCATCAACCACTAGAAAAAAGCCTCTTGCCGCCTCACAGTCTGCTTGAATTTGTGACTTGAGGGCATCTAGAGAAGGAAATTTTTGTTCAGAGCGTAAAAATTTTTCTAGGCTCACTGTTAATGTTTGCCCATATAAATCTCCATACCAATCTAACAGGTACACCTCGACAGTAGAATTAGTACCCTCCACTGTAGGGCGCAAACCAATGTTCATCACTGCGGGAATTTGGGTAAGGTTTGAACCAGAAACACGAACGCAGTAAACGCCTTGCCTGGGTAAAAACTTTTCCGGCGGCAGTTGCAAGTTAGCCGTGGGAAATCCTAGAGTTCTACCCAGCTTTTGTCCTTGAACCACCTGTCCTATAATAGTATAGGGGCGTCCCAATAGCCTGTTTGCTTGCGTTATATCTCCTTGCAGCAAGGCTTGGCGGATAAAAGAGCTGCTAATCCTTTCGCCTTGAAAAGTTTGCAGCGGCACAATAGTAACTTCTATCCCAAAAGAGGCAGCTATTGCCTGCAAGTCTGCTGATGTTCCAGAGCGTCGATGTCCGAAGCAAAAGTCACTGCCTACACTAATGCTACGAGCCCGGAGTTGCTTTACCAAAATTATCTCTACAAATTCCTGTGGGCTCAGGCATGACAGTTCTCGGTCAAATGGCAATAGTACTAGCTGCTCGACATCTAGCGATCGCAGTTGTTGCACCTTTTCTGAGAGCGGAGTTAGCAGTGCCCTGGGTTGACCACTAAAAAATTCCTGGGGATGGGGATTAAATGTTACTACCGTAGCATAGTTATGATCAAAATCAGGTTTCTCGTTGTTAGTTTCAGATTGGTAAGAGTTTTCAGAATTCCCAACTCGCATCTCGGTCTTGTGCTGCTTACTGAAAATTGGTTTCACAACCTGTTCGTGACCGCGATGCACGCCATCGAAGTTTCCCAAAGCAACAGCGGTTGGCGTTAGAGCAGTTTTTAGAGAAGAGGTGACCCACACTTTTTACATTTTTACCTAAATTTAAACAATTAGTAAACCCACCTTTATGCAGTAGCGCTAGCTTCCTCTACTAAAGGTACCTGACTTGTTGCCGTGGGGGAAATTAACTGAATAGAAAGACCTTCTCTAGCCATGACTGTATCAGGAAACTGTTGCACCGCCAGTTCGCCTACGCGATCGAGAAAATCGTCGTTGTGCAGCGGATCGTGATGGAATATCACCAGTTTTTTCACCTTAGCTGCCCTAGCTATTTTTACCGCTTCTTGCCAGGTTGAATGTCCCCAACCTACCTTGCTAGACGCTGCTGAGTTGTATTCCTCATTTGTGTAGGTGGCATCGTAGATCAGAACATCAGCATGGTGTGCCAACCGCAGGACATTTTCATCCAACTTGTCGGGAAAATGCTCTGTATCTGTAACGTAGGCGGCTGAATAGCCCCTCCAGTTAACGCGGTAGCCTGTAGCTTCACCCGGATGGTTTAACGCGGAATTTTCCACGGTTATCTCCCCAATTTCCACTTGTTCCCCGAATTCTAGGTCATTGAACCGCAATTCGGCAGCCATGATCTTTAAAGGAACCGGAAAATTTGGGTGCAGCATTTGATCGTGTAGGCGGTGCTGAAGCGTAGCACCGTTGGGCGCGGGCGTTCCATAAATATGGAAGCGATTACCCTTGATAAAGGCTGGGGTGAAAAAGGGAAACCCCTGAATGTGATCCCAGTGGGAGTGGGTAAAGAACATATGAGCCTCCACTGGCATTTGCGACAGCAGGGATTGTCCTAAAATGCGTAGCCCAGTGCCGCCGTCAAAAATCAGACGATCGCTACCCACTCGCATTTCGACACAAGGCGTATTCCCACCGTAGCGGACTGTTTCTGGCCCTGGAGAGGCTATACTGCCTCTGACACCCCAAAATTGAATTGTAAATAGGTTTTGCGTGTTAGACATGGGTGTTCCCTGCTTATTTCCTCAGGCGGACTACTATAAAATTTGTCTGGTTTCTGGTTTTTATGGTGGTGTCATCACCAGCCACAATCGGAGGTAGGCTTGATTGGTGAGGATAGTTTTATTGCCTTAGATGCCTTGGTAAGGCAGAGGCGGCTTAGGTAAGGGGGCTTTCCCACCACTGCCTTTGAGGCAGATAGGCAGGATCAATACTCCGAAACCCTTACTATTGTATTACTATCCTTAGGCAGATGCAGCTGAGTCACGACGCGCTTAAGGTGAAATTTCATACCAGAGCGTACTGTCTGGAGAAACCAACCCCATTTTACGGCAAGGACGACCTTAGTTTTTTTAATTTATAAGAAAAGGTTAGCAAGTTTTTTACCACGACGGCTGGATTTAGCGCAACTCTCACCTGTGATCTAACTCACAATCATTGTATCGAAAAAACCACCGAGGTTCTAAAATAAAAAAAATATGTAAAAATTCAGGAGTCGTGACGTTAGTCGTTAGGAGTTGTAGGGGAGCTCCCTGTGGCTTGCTGGGACTTAGAAAAATATTACTTAATTTGGGAGAGCGCAATGGCTTCCAAGGTGGAAATCTACACATGGAGAACCTGCTCCTTCTGTATCCGAGCCAAGGCTCTACTGGGACAAAAGGGAGTTGATTTTACTGAATATAGGATAGATGGGGACGAGGTAGCACGCGCCCAAATGGCTAAACGCGCTCATGGACTGCGCTCTTTACCACAAATATTTATTAACGATCGTCACATCGGCGGCTGTGACGAACTGTATGAACTCGAAGATGATGGGAAGTTGGATGCACTTCTAGAAGAGGCTTAAAAACATCGGTTTATGAAACTTGCTTTTATCATCGATCCTATCGGGCAGCTAGATCCCACTCACGACACCAGTGTGGCTCTTATGGAAGCAGCGCAAGCGCTGGGGCACGAAGTTTGGATAACTCAGGCTCATCTATTGAGTGTGGTTAATAGTCAGGCTTGGGCTGTTTTACAGCAGGTGCAACTAACACCTGTCGAACTGGTGAATCATTACTGGGTAGCAGCTCCAACTTGGTATGAGCTGGGCTCACGCACTTTACAACCACTAGAGGAAATGGACGCCGTCTTTATGCGGACAGACCCGCCAGTGACGATTCCTTACCTCTACACTACCTATATCCTCGACTATATCAATCCAGAAAAGACGTTGGTGATTAATTCACCGGCTGGACTGCGGGCAGCTAATGAAAAAATGTATGCCCTCCAGTTTACAGAAATGATCCCAGAAACGATCGTCAGCCAGGATAAGTCAATTATCCGGGAATTTGTCGCTCGTCTTGGAGCAGCTATCCTCAAGCCCTTGGGAAATAAAGCTGGTGAAGGAATTTTATATCTGGAAGCGGCCGATCGCAACTTCAACTCTTTAATCGAAATCAGCACCCAATGGGGGCGCACACCAGTGATGATTCAAGCTTACCTACCCGCAGCCAAAGAGGGAGACAAGCGGATTATCCTGCTCAACGGTGAGCCGATTGGTACACTGAATCGGATTCCCACTGGCAACGAATTTCGCGGCAATATGGCTGTTGGTGGCAGAGTGGCTCCCACGGAAATTACTGAGCGAGAGCATCTGATGTGTGCCCAAATGGCACCAAAACTGCGACAGGATGGTTTATATTTTGTCGGTATTGATGTTATTGGTGGCTACCTCACTGAAGTTAATGTCACCAGTCCTACAGGCATCCGAGAAGTTGACCGACTAGAGGGAACGAGATTGGGTAAAAATGTTATTGAATGGGTGGAGTCCCGATGAAGGATATCGACAACTACGTCAAAATATACTATAATATTCATCTTGGATCATTTTTGGGGAGCAGGGGATAACCAATGACAGACGACTTGAAACTACCACAAAAATCGGAAATACCACCAGAAAAGGAATCAAAAGAAAAAGCTGAATTACCACCAGATTATGAACCCCCGGAATATGAATATCCGCCTATCTTAGCAGTTGATGCCTACCGCAACTGGGTGTTAGGGAAACCATTTAAAGACAGCATAGCCAAGATGGATACATCGGGAATCATCAGCTATATCAACGGAATTACCAAACAACTGAAAAATGCACCAGTAAATGAAGAAGCTAAACGCTTTTGGGATGGATATAAAGCCGCATTGCTAGGAAAGGAAAAACTAGCTGATGATGAGATATTCTGCCTAGGGTACGACGCAGCATTAGGGATAGTTAAGCCACCGAAACCTAAACGAAAAGTTAAACCCGCTAACCCCGATGAGAATAAAAAAGATGGCTAGAATGCATTAGATACGTGGTCGATCGCATAGTGGTAGATACGACTCCTTGCGGTCATACTTTAAACTTGTTGGGAATTAAGGATTTTTTAGATATAAGTTTAAGTTCCTTGGAATTATTCCAACTGAATGTCGGCAGGGGTCTCCCTGCTATACCCTAAGAGTGTTAGCGGGAGAGGAATGCCGATCTGCGCTTCGCTCTTCTCGCTTCGCTATCGATATAAGTGTTGACACTATAT
>CASBRB010000303.1 GCA_949127975.1 Oscillatoriales cyanobacterium PMM_0019
ACCAACCGCTATATATAGCAAGTCTAAATCATTTATAAAAATACCCTCACCCCCAACCCCTCTCCCAAAGGGGGAGAGGGGAGTAAGAAAATTTTACATCTCAAATGGAATTGCTATAGTAAGGATTGTAGGATTGTAGGTTGGGTTGAGGAACGAAACCCAACTTGTTAGCTTTAAACCTGTGGATTTCTTGACATTCTACCTCCAAGCTAATTGATTAGTAAAATTTGTCACACTAACAGGACTTGCGCAGACTGGGCATATATAGGGGCAACCACAGGGGGATTGCCCCTACGAACCGCTATATGTAGAGGCAGTGCTACAGCATATATAGGGGCAACCACAGGTGGATTGCCCCTACGAACCGCTATATGTAGAGGCAGTGCTACAGTACTGACCAAGCTTACTCGCTAACGACTATCTGTACTTTATCCTCAACTACCCTAACCTGAAAAGTCGGGATGCTCACGGTGTCATCATCAAAGCACTGCCCAGTGAGCAAGTTGAAGTTTTGCTTGTAAATCGGTGATGCAACTTTGGGGATGCCACTGCGCGAGCCCAAAATTCCCCGCGACAGCACAAACGCCTTACTAAAAGGATCGTAGTTACTGACAGCATAAATATCAGCCCCGTACCCCAATCGGAAAATCGCCACCTGCTGCCCTGCAACCAAGGCACATACTCCTGTATTGGGCAGAATCGCTGCTAGTGGGCAAATATTTACCCATGTGGTAATTTTCTCACGGACTGGTAATGCTTGAACCATTGTTTTAGTTTCCAATTAATTGATTTTTCTAGCTAGCTATGATTTTGACGCCGTAAACAAAAATTTCTCGTGTTCCTTGGCTGGGCGTTTTTGCCCCCGCTCCTCTACATACACAATGCTAGGATCGGGCCGATCGGAATTTACAAAGTGCTGGAATCGCTGGAGTTTTTCTGGATCTTCAATTGTGGCTTTCCACTCACATTGATAAGTGCTGATGTGGTATGCCATCTGCGCTTCTAACTCAGCACAAATACCCAGAGAATCTTCAATAATTACCTGTTTCAGGTAATCCAACCCACCTTCAAGTTTGTTGAACCAGGTAGCCGTGCGTTCCAATCTATCCGCAGTGCGGATGTAAAACATCAGGAACCTATCCAAATACTCGATCAAAGTTTCCTTATCGATGTCCGCAGCTAGCAGCACTGCGTGTTGTGGCTTCATGCCACCATTACCACACACATATAGATTCCAACCCTTTTCAGTGGCAATTACCCCAAAATCTTTACTTTGAGCTTCTGCACACTCCCGCGTACACCCAGAGACAGCCGACTTGAGTTTATGGGGCGCTCGCAAACCTCGGTAACGCAGTTCTAATTCGATCGCTAGACTGGTAGAATCCTGAACACCAAAGCGACACCAGGTACTACCAACACAAGATTTTATCGTGCGCAGCGCTTTTCCATAAGCATGACCTGATTCAAAACCAGCATCGATCAAACGCTTCCAAATATGAGGTAACTGCTCTACCCTTGCCCCAAATAAATCGATCCGCTGCCCACCAGTAATTTTGGTATAAAGCCCAAAATCTTTGGCTACTTCTCCTAATACAATCAATCGCTCCGGTGTAAGTTCACCCCCCGGAACTCTGGGTACAATTGAATATGTGCCATCCCGCTGAATATTGGCGAGGAAGTAATCATTGCTATCCTGAAGTGCGACATGAGCCTGATTCAAAATATGCTCGTTCCAGGTAGACGCTAGAATAGAAGCTACCGTCGGCTTACAAATTTCACACCCCAAGCCCAAGCCATATTTTTGAATCAGCTCGTCAAAGGTGTGAATATTGTGGGTTCGCACCAAATGATAAAGTTCTTGCCGAGAATAGGAGAAGTGTTCGCAGAGACGGTTTTTCACCACGATGCCCGCTTTCTTCAGCTCAGCCTTCAGTAAATCTGTCACCAGGGGCACACAACCTGCACAACCTGTGCTAGCTTTGGTACATTTTTTGATGCTAGGAACATCGGTAAGGTTATTTTCACGGATGGCAGCACAAATCTGCCCCTTACTGACGTTATTACAGGAACAAATTTGGGCTGTATCTGGCAGGCTGTTTACCCCCATCGCTGTAGTAGCGGACTTGCCTTCGCGGGGTGGCATTAGTAAATCTTCTGGATGGGGTGGCAGAGCGATCGCATTTTGGACAAATTGCATTAGGGTGCCATAGGCAGAGGCATCGCCTACTAGAATGCCCCCTAAAAGACGACTACCATCTTGATTTAATACCAGTTTTTTGTAGATGCCCTTAACTGCATCAATCATCGCGATTTCTTTGGCACCAGGAGTTTTGGCAAAAGCATCTCCGAAGCTGGCAACATCTACCCCCAGCAGTTTGAGTTTGCTGGACATATCTGCCCCGGTGAAGGTGCTGGTGGTGATGTTGTTGAAGATATCTGCTACTACACCAGCCATTTGGTAGCCAGGAGCCACTAAGCCATAAATAAGATTTTGATAGAGGGCGCATTCTCCAATAGCGTAAATATTTGGATCTGAGGTTTGGCAATAGTCGTTGATAATGATACCACCGCGCGTTCCTACTTCCAGTCCGCATTCTCTAGCGATTTCATCGCGGGGGCGAATTCCTGCCGAAAACACGATGATGTCTGTTGGCAATTCGGAACCGTCAGTAAACAGCATTTTGGTAACTTTGCCGTTCTTGCTGACTATTTCGGTAGTTGATTTACTGGTATGAACCGAAATTCCTAGTGCTTCTATTTTGGCGCGAAGGATGTTACCACCAGCATCATCTATTTGTACTGGCATCAGTCTGGGAGCAAACTCGACTACATGGGTAATTAATCCCATATTTTGCAGAGCCTTGGCGGCTTCTAAACCTAATAAGCCCCCACCAACAACTACGCCAACTTGACAATTTTTGGCGTAGGTAGACATAGCTTCAAGGTCTTCAATTGTCCGGTAGACAAAAGTGCCTTTCGTGTCATTTCCCTTAATCGGTGGCACAAAGGGATAGGAACCTGTTGCCAGAACAATTTTATCGTAGGAAACTTTTAACCCATTTGCAGACGATACGGTTTTTTCTTCTCTGTTGATAGCAACTGCTTTATCTCCGATGTGCATCTGAATGCCGTTTTCTTGATATAAGCCAGGTGTAACTAAAGATAAGTCTGCTGCTGTTTTACCTGAAAAGTAACTGCTGAGGTTAACGCGATCGTAGGCAACGCGAGGTTCTTCGCAGAAGGTGATTACGTTCCAGTGTTCTGTCGCTTTCTTGGCAATCATTAGCTCTAGGAACTTGTGTCCTATCATGCCGTTGCCAATAACAACGAGATTCTTTTTAGCTGTCATGGATACCCATGTTTTAGTTCTTCTAGTACCAGCTATAAAAGATTTAAAACTTATATTTAGTAACTTTTGCTACCAAATCTTGACTGCTTATGCAAGATGAGATCGATCCCAAGTTGGTTTTTGCATTACTCCCTTCCCACCATTGGAGGCAGAGCCTCTTGGAGGTGGCACAGTACTGTAGCAGACTGGGCATATATAGGGGCAACCACAGGGGGATTGCCCCTACGAACCGCTATATGTAGAGGCAGTGCCACAGTACTGTGGCAGTAGCGTGGGAGGCAGAGCCTCTCAAACAGCGTTCCCAGGCTCAGCCTGGGAACGAGAAACTCCTGACTCCTGACTCCTGACTCCTGACTCCTGACTCCTGACTCCTGACTCCTGACTAATCTTCTTTTGGTCCGAAAACCATCTGTAAAATCATGGGATGCCCACCATCACTGTGATATTTGTCAGCCCAGGTACGGATGTTTTCATCGAGTTCTTGCATGGCTTCCTGCATCCGCTCTGGGGGGATATCCAATTCTTCCAACAATCTAATCACTTGAGGCTGTTGCTCTGCCCAACCAATCATCAGTCGGAAGTACCGAGCAGTATCCTCAACGGTGGTAAAAGTGCGCTCCTCTTTATCTGCTGGAGAGTAAGTAACGCGGATGAGAGCGTAGAAGGGTAGTCCCCAAGGAGAATCAATTCGTGTTACTGTTCCAGCATAAATTAAGCGACGCTTGATGTGTTCCGCCATTGCCTCACTCAACGGTAACAGTTGCTCTGGTGGCAAATCTTCCTGAGCGCGGTTATGGAGGAACTCCATCAATTCCAAGAACTGAATCGAGTTGAGTAACTGGGCATCCGGCAGGTTGCGTGGTAGTTTTTCCTCTATGTGTCGCTTTTCGTCTGAGGTTAGACTGGTAGTATAGATGCGCGATCGCCCTTGCTGCCAGGGATACTTTTCCAGCCAGACATAAGGAAACTGAATCAGGTAGCGAGGCTCCTGAGAACCTAGCATCTTCAGCAGTTTCCCTTTGGCTAAAGCTTCCTTAATTTCTTCAACAATCACCTTCACCCGCTTCGGCTCAATGTGGTGCAGGTGCCCTGTCATGCGGATATTCTGCCCCTGCTCTAGATATGTCATGTAAATGGCACACTTAGCGGCAGTTGCGGCGGCATCCAAAAATGCCCCGTGCCGATGTCCACCAGTTCTCATAGCACTGAAAGCTAGATAAATCATAATCTGATCCATTGCACTGGGGCTAAGGCTCTTGATCAGATCTAGGTCTTTACTCATCTAAAAATCTCTGGGAGTGTGGAAACCGTGTGGCTTTAGCCCACGGATGAAACACGCACACGGCTAATTTATTAGCGGTCCCCTTTCGGGGTAGATAGAAAGAGGTGCAGTTTCTATCCATTCCTGTTTTGTTAGCTGGAAACGCCTATCCTGCACGATGTAATGTTCGCCTAGCCAAAGTTATCGGTCGGTACTATCCAAGCAGCACTGTCTTACCCCTCGTAAAACTGTTTAACCACTCGGTTCTAGAGCATGGAACTGGCGTCGCATTGTCCTCGGTAGGAACTTAAACACTTACCGATAACATAGTTTCCCCATTTCTGGGACTTAGGCGGGTCAGCTA
>CASBRB010000304.1 GCA_949127975.1 Oscillatoriales cyanobacterium PMM_0019
CGCAGAGGAAGTAACGCTTAGGGAGAGAACCACCTCTGGGTTAAGTACCGCTTGCGGGCTTAATTTAAGTGGACTCATTGAGCTAAGAATCTCTCGGTTCTGAACCGGGAGAGCGTCAATTATATTGTTCCCTGGATGTTGTTGCGATGCTTATATATATCAGGTATCCGAATAAGTCTACTTAATTATAGCAGATTATCGCTCGGCAGGGAGTTAATGTCTGAGCTTTTGTTAGGTAGTCTAGCAAATTATCTACATACTGTCAAGTTGGGTTTCGTTCCTCAACCCACCTACAATCCTTCAAAATTTTACTATGCCGATTTCTGCCAGTGCCTGCGTCGTGAGTCCCAAGCCAAGTAATGTAATGAACAGCGCACTCAGGGCAGGTAATCCCCTCACCAGTATTCCTGGTGTTGGCAGTCGATCGAACAGCCGCCTACCACCAACCAGTAGCAATCCAATCCCAGTCAGCGTTGCTGCCAGTCCTAAACTGAATGCTAATACTAATACCAGTCCAAAGCCTACACGACCCAAAGCAACAGAACTCAATAGCAAAACCAGAGCTGAGGGACACGGAACCAGCCCCCCAGAAATTCCTAGAGCTAGCAGACTGCGCCAGGTAATAGGCTCCCCGTCAACACCTGGGGGTAAATGTGAGTGGTGAGTATGGTTATGCTCGTGTTTTGAGGGGGTATGATGGTGGTGCTGGTGGTCGTCATGCTCGTGGGTATGATGGTGGTGCTGGTGGTCGTGGTGGTCATGCTCGTGGGTGTGATGGTGGTGCTGGTGATGAGAATGACTGTGAAAATGTTCATTATCATGGCTATGTCCAACTGGGGATTTTTGAAGCCCCTTAGCACTAGACAATCGGTTGATGAACATATTCAAGCCGATGATTACCACAATTAAACCCGATAAGAAGCTGAACCAAGGGTACAACTGCTCTGGCAGGATGTATTGAGAGGCAAAAAGAGTCACCAGCCCTAGAGCAAATATGCTAGTAGTATGGGAAATCGTTGTCGTCAAACCCAAAAACATCGCGTGTTGGGCAGTGGCACGGGACCCCACCAAGTAAGCACCTATTACCGTCTTCCCGTGTCCGGGTGACAAGGCGTGCATCGCCCCCCAGATAAAAGAAACAGCTAGAGCTACAGGCAAACTCCCGGCTGGCAAACTTCCTCGAATTAAATCTAGCTGGCGATTCTCAGGACTAAATATATAGTTCTGCACTTTTCCAGCGTGAAATATAGTCGCCAAACAGCGAGCAGTAGGTACTCCTGGTAGGAACAAATCGTAATAAATCTTTAGCCCTTGAACTGGCTTAGACCAGGTGTAGACTAACAGTAAGCTGCTATGGCTGCCAGCTTGAGTTTTCAGGTTTGCAGGCAGGGCAGTTGTGTCTGACGGTTTAACCGCAATCACACCTCTGTGCCCCTGGCTATCAGTAAGGCGGATGCGTTCTCCTAGAAAGGCTTGAAGTTCTGCTTGATGGGTGCGTACTTCATCCGGCTGTAGCTCACCATCCCGGTTATCATCTGATGATGCTACTAACCCAGTAGGAAAAGTTAGTTTAATTTGGGTTTGCGTTTTGCCTGTGACAATTTCAGCAACCGCCAAATCAGCCCAATGAGCCTCGCTGGGGGTGGCAAAAGCAGTCGCCAGCAACAACGCTCCCAGTAATGAGATGATACTAAGCCTGAATAAACGCCATTTTCTGTACATAATGTCAATAGTTAGTTCAACCCCAATAGCCCTACTCCAAGTCCGAACGCCCGTCGGGCGTTTTCATCAAATGTGGGGTCAGTTTCCTGCGCCTGCCTAAAGTAAGCCTGTGCCTTCTCCTGATTTCCCAGTTTCTGTTCAATTGTGCCCGCCCGATAGAAAATAATGGGATCGCGGACGCCCCAGTGCAGCGCTTCTTGCATATATTTCTGAGCCTCACTCCAGCGCCCCAAAAGGGTAAGTGTCCATGCGAAAGTATCCAATGTTTCGGCATCGCGGCGAATCTTTACTTCCTGTTGCATTAAGGAAAGAGCTTCAGTTAAGTCCTGGGGGCGTCCGCGCTCTAGGAGTAGCCGCGCTAGTTCGCGCCTGTGCCCGAAAGAAGTCAAATCAAAGCGCAGGCGAGCTTCGGCTTTATTTCGCCAATTTTGAGCCTCTGATGAATTACCTTCCAACTCTTTGACTCGTGCCATACCCCGCATGACGATATGATCGTATACAGTAGGCGATCGGCGTGAGGTTAGGAAGAATTGCGAGTAGAGGTTTTCTGCTGCTTGATAGTGTGCTTGTCGAACTTCCAATTCTGCTAAATTCAAAACAGCCGGGGGGTACTGGGGCAAAACACGTAAAGATTCACGGTAGAGTTGTTCCGCTAATTTTAATTGTCCCCGCTTAAAGTAAAGACGACCAAGGATCGTGCGTGCCCAGATGGAACTTCCTGTTTCTTCGGCTTCTTCAGCAGCCAAGGCACGTTGGAAATCTTGGATTGCCTCAGTATCCTTGCCTAACCCTACTTTTACTAGAGCATCTAAACTCAAAGATGTCAGATTGGGATTATTATCTACCAAAGCCTTGGCTGCTTGGTTTGCCTCTTTTAACTTGCCCGTCGCTAAATTTGCTACTACCAGAATTGAGAGAGCCTCATCAACTCCGCGTATCTGTTTTGCTAGACGAATAGCTTGGGCAAAGTCATGTTTAGCGGTTGCAACTCTCGCCAGTGCTACCATCGCACCGTCATTTTGAAAAGACAACTTGGCGAGTGACTCTTGGGCTGTCTGCTGTGCTAGCAAATACCAACTGACTTCTCCAGTAGCCTTAGCCATCCGCAGGTAAGCTTTAGCTAGTAAAGCTCGGTTCATTCCCCCATCAGGATCGTGGCTAATGCGTTGCTGATAAAAAGCGATTTCTCTATCCAAATCCTGCGTTATACTGCCTTGATCGGGTCGAGAAAAGTGGTAACGGTAGATAGGATTTAGCTTTGAGTCTCCAAAACTTCCCGTCCAAAAGCGTAAGCCTAGAGCTACAGCCATCAGTGAAGCTGGTACAGCGATCAAGAGTGGCAACCAATATCGTTTTAAAATGCCTACCTTACCAATATTTCCATATTTAATTTCCACAATTTTAGCTCCGATAATATCGGCGTATCTTCAAAATATCACAAGCGACAAGGAAGCTTGTAGGTTGGGTTGAGGAACGAAACCCAACATCCCAACATATCCGATCTAGCAGCGAGTCTGCGAGTCAGCGAGTCTGCGAGTCTGGAGTAAAGCCCTTACTGTGACTGGATTTGAGATGGAGAGAATGTCCTAACCGCCAAGGCTGTTGCTATAGTTTGTAAAAGTATAGGCAAATATTAAATACCAAATACGCTTGGTATATCCCCTTTTCTTGAAGTCCGCATAGACGGGCTTTGGTAGCGATCGCCGCCCATAGACGGCGATCAGCTCAAAACTAGGTTATAGAGGCGGATCTGGTATAATATCTGGCGAGAGCGCTGCTAATTTTCCTGGTTGTTTTAGTTGGCTGGAGCCAAGTACGGGAACGAAGGCGATAATGGGTGATGACCTTGTGCAGGGTTCCCAGGCGTGCCGTCATAGGACACGTTATCGCTGGCACTCGGATTATTCGTTACCAGTTGTAACGTGATGTCTATAACATCGTCTTTGAGCAAACGACCAGTGATAGGTCTTAATAGGGTGTTCTGCTTCTTGGCATATCCGCTAGGCTGCGAAGTGTCGATACGCATTACATCCGGTAGCAAGGCAGTAATCAGGGCAGTGGCACGGGCGTCACTATTACCAAAAGCCTTCAACGTCTTTGTTATTTCAGCTACTATAGGAGCAGCGAGACCAGCGGCTGGCTGTTTCCCAGCCAGGACGTCAGCTTCAAATTTGGGGGTAACGGCATTTAAGGTATTGAGATAGTCATTAGTGTAGACTAGACCTTCGTTGATTGCTGGCTGAGCTAGCCTATCGACCTGATTGACTGTCGGATTAGCTGCGTTGCCTGATACCACTGAAAGTGTTTCCCAGACATCGAAAGTTTGTGCAGTAGTCGCCCCTTTTAAGAAGGATATGGGCACCCGTACAGAGATCGCATTGACGTTGTAATCTTTAGCAAAGTCTATAGCATGTTGAGGGTCACGGAAGCCAAACAATGCTGATGCCTCATCCGGCGGGTTAGGTCCTAATCCGAGGACAGCTGCACGAACTCGGAAATACTGCTCGACATCAAAAAAGAAAGGATCTTCCCGCAGCCCAGCGAACACAGCCAGGTTATTGCCTGCCACTGGTACGTTGTTTATTGTCGGGGTGGCAGTGAGGTTAGGATTCAGCGGGGTTGTTGTCCCTACTGTGACACGGGGGGCGGCGACACCATTTTGAATGGTAGTTAAATAGATCGTCTGCTGTTTATTAGCGTCCGGTGGGCTAAATTCAAATCTCAGAGTTATGTCGGGTAAGCCAGTAGGTACGGAATTGTTATCCGTAACGCGGGTGATATTGAATTCGTAGCGGGCTCTGTTGCTGAAGTAATATTGCTGGCGAGGGAGCGATCGCGGGTTGGTATCCATGATAAAGACCAAGTTACCAGTAGTCGCCGCAGGGTTTTGGTCTTGTTCTCGGAACACAAACAAGTCTGTCAAATTTACGTTGCGCCCTTTGGTATCCGTCTCGCCATCGTCATGATCGGAAGCCATTAAGTACCGAGGGCTGACTGCTGCAATTGTCACCAGTCCCAAAGCTAGGACACTTATTCCAATTGTTCTCTTGATATTCTTGATACCTACCCCTTTTATGAAGCTAACCCAGCTTTTTTTAGAGGAATCATTTTTAGTACGAGCCATGTTGATCTCCGCCTTTCTTGGGTAGTTAAATTTACACATTTGAGTCAAACTTGACTGGTTTATGTTGCTGTTTCTCTTTTTTTAAGAATGCAACTGCACCCAAAGCACCTACTGCCCATATACCCAGCATCGAAGAAGGCTCTGGAATAGCGGCCGCTTGAGCTCCAGCTTGAGCTCCAGTCAGAAAGATAGTGTAATTAGGAATTCCCTGAACAGGGTTAATAGTGCTGGAACTGGTAAACCCAGTAAACGAACTATTAGGATTAGTTGGTCCGATTTCTTGATCTTGGGTTAAATTAGTAGGGAAAATGGGATTAGTACTAGCATCCACTGGCAAAGAACCAGAATTAAAAATGGCTAAGTAATAGTAGCCAGACTGAGTCGGGGAAAGACCTGCAGATGTAAGTGTGGGTTGTGCTGAACCAAAGCTATTATCATTTGAATATATTCCTTTGCCCGTCGAATCGAACAGAGCCAACGCTGGATCGAGCAGAGTATCAACCTTGGTAGGCGACAGCAGATTGGCGGCATTGTAATTTTCTGCTTGAGCAATAGCACCTGGTAGCTGGTTCAGAGTATAATTACTTACAGTTGAAGCAGAAAAGTTCTGACCGCCTGTTAAGTATATTTTAAACACATCAGCATTGCCAATCAGCGTTCCCGATATGGCATCTAGTGGCTGCGACGAGGCTGGTGATATCACTTGAGCTGTATTCAGAGTCTCACCTGCGTCACCTACTTGAGTAAAAGTAAAAGCGTGGGCACGGTTTGAGGATAGGACAGCAACTAAAACTGGTATTGTCGTTAACCAGGTGATTTTTTTCATGTTTAATCCTTACTACAAAAAGCTTGGCACTGTGTTCCTCAACCCAAACCCGGGCAAGGAACCTAAACTTAAGCTTATAGCAACACCAGGGCATTGAAAAGCGAAATATTAAACTCTCCAGCAAAACTTTAGGAGGTGTTAAGTTTTTGAGACGCACACCAAGTGTATTTAGTTGAGATGCATAAAATCATACTTTTATCTTCGCTCGAATGTATCTTTCGTAAGACATATTGACAAATTAACATAAGGCATATATAAGCGATAAACTGGCTTTATGGTGGCTCCTGTAGCGATCGCGATCGCGGACTGCTGCTAATATAAATGGTAGGGACTAAAGTCCCCGGCTGAGGGCTAAAGCCGAGAGCGCAGTCGTAGTAGCCGACGCTAATACTAACCTATGCCTTAAGATAGTTGCATTTTATGAAGTGCGAATTGTGTGGCAGAGAGGTGGAGCGTTTGACAGTTCACCACCTGATTCCGAGACAGAAAACGAAACAGAAAAAAGCGGACATTGGGCCAACAACCAATATCTGCTCTGCCTGCCATCGGCAGATACATACCCTATTTGATAACACAAGATTAGCACAAGAGCTGTACTCACTGGAAAAGCTAAAGAGCGAACCAGAGATGCAAAAGTTTTTATTCTGGGTGCAGAAGCAAGATCCCTATAGACGTGTGAGAGTGCATAGTCAAAGAGCCTAGTGCCGTGCCGAGCTAAGGGCGAGTCTGGAGTCTGTCGTCAAGGGGGTGATTGTTATATTTTCAGAACTTACGCAGAATGGGTATATGTAGGGAAACCCCTGCCGACCGTTTCCCTACCAACCGCTATATGTAGAGGCAGTGCGTAAGTCCTAATTTTATCCAACGAAGTATTAAGAAATATTAAGAAGTTTGTAAGTAATGAATAGCAGCAGATTGATCGGGAACATTAATTAGTGGAAA
>CASBRB010000305.1 GCA_949127975.1 Oscillatoriales cyanobacterium PMM_0019
AAGAATCAACTACTTTGGGGCGCAGAGGAAGTAACGCTCAAGGAGAGAACCACCTCTGGTCTTTGTACCGCAAGGGACTTAGATTAAGTGGACTCGGTGATCTGAGAATCCCCCGGTTTTAAACCGGGGGAGCGTCAAAGTTTCTTGCCCGTGTAGTAGCAGCCCTGCGCCAAGAGGGAAATACTTCCTTATTAATCAGTCCGGGTAATATTCCTTTTCACGATGAGGGAGTTAGAGGAGCATTTTTCTCTCAAGTTGGAGAGCGAGAAAGATTTAGTGTAGTAGTTGAAGCCGATTTAATTGGCCGCAAAGCTAAGGTAAAAGCTGTAGATAACCGCATTGCTAGCGATTCGCCAGTTTTGGGCCAACTCAAACCAGGTACGCGCATAGCTTCAGCAATTCTGATGTACTCGTTTGGTGCTAAAAGTGGGGAAGAACGTGGAGTGATGGAACAGGAAGCTCTCGCTGCTTGCCTCGCACCTAGTTTAGACCGCAACACGATCGCAGCTACTTTAAGTGACTTACGCGAACAACTACTCTACCTGCACTATGTAGGGCGGCGGTATCGGTTTGAAACCAAACCCAATCTCAACAAGCTAGTTGCAGACGAAGAAAGTAAAATTGCCGCAGATGATGTACTAGAAAAAATTCAGGCAGAATTGAGCAAATCTTTGCAAACCAATCGGGGCAAGGTGGTACTTTGGCCCCACGATTCTGCTGCAATTAACGATCGCGTACCTCAGTTTAGCATCATATATCTAAATCCCGATTGGGCTGAAAAAAGTAGAGAAGCGGCTCTTGTGGAGGCACTGAGATGGCTGGAGTATCGGGGCAACGACAAGCGAGAGTACAAAAATGCGCTGGCGTTTGTAGTTCCCAATCAAGGGCAGATGGATAAAGCACGCAAGGGGGCTAGAACTGCCCTAGCATTAGCCTCCCTGCTGCAACAGAAAGCCAAATATAAATTTACCCCAGAGGATACCGAAGAACTTACCAGCAAAGCAAAAGAGGCTAATAGTGAGGTAAATGCAGCCATTCGTCGGCTTTACGACTACATTCTCCTGCCCCTGCCAAATAATGAAAGCACCAGCCCAATTCGCTTGGAAACTATTGATTTCCAGTCACAGCTAAATACCAGTCAAAACCTCCAAGATCGAGTGCTAGACGCTCTGAGGAATCACGTATTTGATTCCATCAAGCCAGCAAAATTACTGCAATTTTCTAGTTTAGAAAGCTCAGAAACGGAGTATATCAAAGCCGAAGAATTAGTTAGCTATTTCTTTCGATTTCCTACATTACCCAAAATGATGGATACAGTAGGAATAAAAGCAGCAATGATTAAGGGTATTGAGCAGGGGCTTTTTGGCTACGTTCCCACTCTTAATACTGGGAGTAACCTGCTTGCTGTAGAAAATCCAAATTTAATTAGTTTTCAGCGAGTCATTCCCACAGACGAATTAGATCTTAGCGGCTATCTGTTATCGCCGAGTTTAGTAGAGCGACTCAAGGCTATACCTGACCCTAACGATAAGCTAGATCCAACTAAATCTGGTTCTGACCATGAACCGACTACCAACACCGCAGATGATTATAGCATTTACGGTAGCACTATTGGCAGTACCCCTACAGTTGTAGCAGAAGCAAAAAAAGCGGTTGAATATAAAACAGACAATAGCAGCATTACCCGCTCCGTGTTAGCCGATATAGTTGATGGTAAACGATCGGCACGTTCTTACAAGCTCAATTCAGTAACTAACAAATCGAAAATATTTGAATTATTTCAGATCCTGCAAGCTTTATCGGATAAAGCTGATGACATGACGATTCAAATAGAAGTTCGGGCACATACCCAGAAAGAGTTTGACATCAACTGGATTCGGAACGCGATCGAAGAACCGTTAGATGAACTTGACATCCAATCTACAAGCCGTTTGGAATAAATGTTAGGGCGGCGTGTTCAATCATCTAAAAATCTCCGGGAGTGTTCATTGATTTGATAAATTATCCGATTCATGTCTACTCCTAATCCTGTGAGTTCGATCGTCTTGTCAGCACTACCAGAAGCCAAAGTCTTGCCGTCGGGGCTAAAACTGACGCTATAGACATAGTTAGTATGCCTTGCGGACAAATAATGTGACACTAGACATATGGAGAATAGCGGAGTCGAACCGCTGACCTCTGCGGTGCGATCGCAGCGCTCTACCAGCTGAGCTAATTCCCCGAAACATAGGGTTGTACAGTTGTCTTTAAAGATTATAACACACCTTGGCGGTCTTTACTGTTGTAACCGACGCTCGTGCAGCTTCAATACAATTTCGGCGTGTACCTCGCGGGTAATGGGATATAAGTAAGCTAGTATCAAGCCAAAAATTAAGAATAGGGTGGGCAAGGGACCGATCGCAATGCGGATTGCTAGCAGTGCAGAAGCAGGTTGATCTGGTAGTATCAGTTGATTGGGAGCTTTTTCGACAAACCCTGCTGCACCCAAAGCTTGTCCAACCAAAAATAGGGCGATCGCTAATGCTATTTTCTGTAGTAAGATCATAAACGCATAGAAAACTCCCTCGCGGCGCTGCCCAGTTTGCAACTCATCTAGCTCAATTACATCAGGCAACATCGACCAAGGTATTAAATAAGCTGTCGAAACCCCAAAACCTGCCATGACAGCAAGAACGTACATTAGTCCATCTTGACCGGGTTGCAGAAAAAATAGTCCGCCTTGAGCTATAATCCATAAGCTCATCCCCATAAAGTAAACAGCTTTTTTGCCTACTCGCTTGCTGATAGCACCCCAAACAAATAACATAATAATGGCGACCCCTTGTACAGCTAGAGCCACGCCAAAAAAGCTACTAACTTTCATACAGTACAGTACAAAGTAGGGAATAATAGTAGCTGTTGCCTGGAACGCTAGCCAAGAAAATAGATATATACCAATAACATATAAAAATGGTCGATTATTGAAAACAATTTTGAGTTGCTGGAAAAAAGGTATAGATTCGGTAGTCTTGCTGTGGTGGCGTTGGCTGTCCCGTAATTGAACGCGCTTTAAAGTTCCCCAACAACACAAATACAAAGGTATTACTGATAAAACGGCACAGACTCCTGCTAAAACCAGATATTGTAAAGTTATTTGTCTAGGATCTGGGATAAGTTTAGAGATAACTAGACCGAGAACCAGAGCTAGAATGCTTCCTCCTATAGAAAAACTAAAGCGAAAGCTATTGAGGTTAGTGCGTTCGTCGTAGTCCTCGGTTAGCTCTGGTGTTAGAGCAGTATAGGGGAGATTGATAGCAGTAAAGGCTGTATTGAACAAAAGTGCGATCACTACATAGTAGCCAAACAGCTCCCATTTATGGGTAGTGGCATTGAAAGGCACTAGCCACTGCAAAAAGAATAAAATGCCAAAAGGAATACCACCAAAGAGCAACCAAGGCAGGCGGCGACCCCAGCGAGAACGGGTGCGATCGCTCAACACGCCTATAATCGGATCTAGGATCGCATCCCAAATTTTGCCGATTGCCAGAATGTTACCTGCTAGTTTAGGATCTAACCCAGCCACATTGGTAAAGAACACCAACAGAGAGAAAGCTAATATAGTAGCTGTAATCCCGGAGCCCATATCCCCAGCTCCATAAGCTAGCTTGGTACTCAGGTTAAGTTTCTCTGTTTCAGGAGGGATGGCAGGATGGGTAGAATCGGAATCATGGCTCATGGCAGTTTCCCTGATAGTGAGGCTAATAGCTTTTTTTAGCTAACTGAGGTCTTTTTATGTTATATGCGCTCTGAATATCAACACTCGCACCTGTTATGCCAGATCTTTATGTGTCCTGGTCAGATTACCATAACAAAATCGAACATCTAGCTGCTAAAATTTATCAATCCCAGTGGCAGTTCAACCAGATAGTCTGCCTTGCCAGGGGGGGATTGCGAGTTGGTGATATTTTATCACGAATCTATAAACAGCCACTGGCAATCTTAGCTGCTTCTTCTTATAGGGGCTTGAACCATCGCCTACCAGGTGATATAATAATTTCCCGCGACTTGACGATGACTACCAACAACTTAGGCAGCCACCTTCTCTTAGTTGATGACTTAGTCGATTCTGGCGCTACTCTCCAAGAGGCGAAGCGCTGGTTAGAAAGTCACTACGATGCTGAGATCTCAGAAATGCGTACCGCTGTCCTGTGGTACAAAGCTTGCTCAGTCATTGAGCCGGATTACTATGTAGAGTATTTACCAGGCAGCCCCTGGATTCACCAGCCCTTTGAAGTATACGAGCTACAAAGTCCGGCTGAACTAGCAACTAAAGTCGATCGATTATCGTCAGTATAAAATGCAAATAGTTTTGTGCAGGAGCCGCTCACTTGGATAACGCTGGTATAGAAAAACCACTAAAAGTGCCAGAAACGCCACCAATAGATGATATTCCGGTAGCGTTGCGGGATAATCCAGTTGTCGAGAGCCAAAATCGGTTGAAGCCAGCTTGGCTAATTGGAGGCTTGCTAGGATTGGGAGGTCTAGCCTTTATCTTTGGGATGTTGCTCGGTGCCCCAGCGCCCAATTCCAAGGTGATTTCTTCGGAACAGACACAGCCTCGTCCAACTCAAAGTAGCCCTAGCGCCACCGAAACTCAGCCTCCAGTCCGGACTCTTCTGGGACATTTTGCCTATGAAGAGGCACCAAAATCGGATCTGGAACCCATTAGCTCTGATAGTCGTTTAAGACTTCGCAAAGTGGCGGCAAAAAAATTTCAGGAAATGGTAGGAGCAGCGCGGCAGTCGGGCGTGATATTAGTGCCAATTTCGGCTTTTCGATCGCTTAAAGAGCAGCAGCACTTATTTTTTGATATTAAAGCAGAACGGGGACAGGACGCCAAAACACGGGCAGAAGTTAGTGCCCCTCCCGGCTACAGCGAACATCACACTGGTTACGCCCTAGATATTGGCGACGGCAAGGTACCTGCCACGGATGTGAATCCCAACTTTGAACACACAGCAGCCTTCAAATGGCTCCAGGCAAATGCTACCCACTTTAGCTTTGAAATGTCGTTTCCACGCAACAATACCCAAGGCGTTAGTTATGAGCCTTGGCACTGGCGCTATGTCGGGGATCAACAAAGCTTAGAAACGTTTTATCAAGCCAAGAAGTTAGGAGTGCCCAGTCCGGAATCCCCAGTCCGGAGTCCCTAAAATGCACAGTACTGTAGCACTGCCTCCACATATAGCGGTTCGTAGGGGCAATCCCCCTGTGGTTGCCCCTATATATGCTTACGCACTGCCTCCACATATAGCGGTTTGTAGGGGCAATCCCCCTGTGGTTGCCCCTATATATGCTTAAGCACTGCCTCCACATATAGCGGTTTGTAGGGGCAATCCCCCCGTGGTTGCCCCGGCTACTGATTTTGAGCTAGGGTACCAGCTTTTTTTCTATCCTCGATCGCACCTCGCTCGTCGCCAAGTTTACTACGAGCTATACTGCGTAGATAATAGGCTGCGATAGAGTTAGGTTCGAGTTTTAGCACCTGATTAGCATCCTCCATCATCGCCTGGTAGTTTTTTAACTGATGATGAATATAACCACGTTTGAGGTAAACTTTTGTGTCATTAGGATTTAAGCGCAAAGCTTGGTTGTAATCCTGAATAGCTCCTTGATAGTCGCCTAAATGACTCCGGGCAGTTGCACGATTTAAATATGCTTTTGGATTTTTAGGATTGACACGCAAAGCTTGTGAAGCACTTTCGATTTCTTTGTGATAACTTTCTTGCCGATCGCGAACGTAAGTAGTCATTTCTTTTTTTCCTAGTTGGTAGCCGCTAGTTAACGCTTGAATGCTACCGACTAGCCCCCCGATTAGGCATACGCAGTAAATCACAGACAGCCCAAATTTTGTTGTCCACTTCGCATAGGAGTCTCGGTGACGTTGTACCAAGTCTTTTACTAGGTTATATCGCTGAGCAAAAGGCAGTGTTCCGTAGCCAGATTTTTTGATTATACTGAATATTGAATGCAGCAAACTGTCAGTATTACTAACACCGAGATCTTTTATTTCCTTTCGTAAGATGCCATCCAGTTTAGCGCTGCGAAAGCCAGCAGGAATGCTGAAGCCAATTAAAATAGCTAAACCAAGTAAAATAGGACTACCATAACTCAGAAGTCCCAGAGCCATCGCTGCTAGCAGCTTAAACAAAACATCAGTATAGGGATAGCGGGAAAAGAACAGAATGTGAGCAATTTTACCACCATCAAATGGGTATATAGGCAGCAAGTTAAATAAGTTGATTACGACTAGCATTAGGCTGGTTTCTTTTAGCCAAACAGGTTGGGTACTACCACTAAAAGCAACAGCCATACCAACACCAAGCAGTAAACCAGGTAACGGTCCGGCTAACAGTACAAAAAACTTTTCAGTCAGGGTAGCATTATCTTTACGCCCCTTAGCTGCAGCGCCAAAAAACGGCACAAAGAAAATTGACGTGTCTTGATAGCCATAGAGTCTCATCATTAAGAAGTGCCCAATCTCATGGAAAAAAACTACACCCGTGAGGATAAGCAGTAATTGCCAATCAAACATTGACTTAAAAGAAAGCACAAACAGCGCCAGACTTCCAAGCAATACCCAGTTTCCCATTTTTCGTTGAACGCGCCCTTGTTCAATTATCTGCATCCGTTGAAATGCCTCAACTTCAACCTCGACTGGAATTTCTGTGTTGATGGTAGGGTCTATTTTGGCAAGTTCTCGGCGTTGCTTGAGGATGGTTGCAGACTTCTTGCTGCCATTTCCGATTTTGAAAGCTAGTTTCAAAGCAGCTAGCAAACTCATCTTATATAGCTGTGTGTTTTGGATGGGAATAATTTGACCTGATTTGGCTAGGCTGTTGATATATAAGTGGTAGTGTGCCTGTAATGCTTGCACAAATTTTTCCGGCGACGGTAAGCATGGGATTTTAGTACCAGTCAAATGTTTCAGTTTGTCTTGATGACTCTGCCACTGAGTTTCCAGGCGAGCAGTATAAGGATCGTTGATAGTCGTGGCAGGAATTTCACCGATAATGGCGTGAACCTGCCCGTTTATTGTACACAATAAACTTTTATCCTTGAAAAAGCTGAAAAACTCTATGTCAAATAAGTGAACAGGTTCACCTGGACGACGGATTTTCACTTTGGCATAGGTTTTGCCGCTCGGATGATACAGCAGCGCCTGCCAGTCATCACTAACGTCAAAGTTGAACATATCTTTAACTTGCAAATATCCACAAAAGTTGAATTCTAACTGTTCTAGTTCCTGCACAGGCTTTTGAAATAACTCTTTAAGATAAGCGGGAACTTTTTCGGCAGATGATAATCGATACTTCGGGTACTGTAGAGCTAGCTTCAAGATGCGCTGGAAAATTATTAGGTAGCGAACTACTATCAGCAGCAGAAAGATGGCGATTGGAGAAAGCAACAGATTGTTCATGCTAGAAGACACCCAAGTTGGAACTACACACACGTAGAAAAGTTTTAAGCACTAGACTAAAAGCCGCTCGCACCAAACCCAGCCGAAACTCACATCACAGCTGCGCTCCAGGCAAGACGCTCAAGGAACTGCCACCACTGGGAACCTCTGCCAAGCTAAGTGACATCTCTGATTATTCAACCGCGATGTATAACTTAATGTATAACTTAGCCCCTAAGTACCGATCGCAAAAGCTGGTAAAATTACCTATCTAGCCGAGCCAGTCCAGCACCTAGATAACCTTTTAGCATATCAAAACCCCTCCTTAAATTCAAGTGCTTCGGGGTTAGCTTTAATTGACTCAATAAATGGGCTGCGGGTTCCCACACAGGTTGCCCGCATTTGTGGCAAGATAAGTAATACAGTACTGTAGCACACTGGCATATATAGGGGCAACCACAGGGGGTTTGCCCCTACGATCCCGCTATATATAGAGGCAGTGCGTAAGTCCTGTGATACTAAAACCACCGTGCAACTTTCAGCTTGTTGCCCAAGTCATACCTCAATGCTTGCGTTCCTTGTTCCACATATCTAACCTAGATGTTAAAACACTCTGTCAAAAGCATTTTTACCAGCACAGCAGATAGGCTAGTTTGGTTTAGCCGCACCTTTGGGCGTCTGGCTTGGCTGGTCTTTCTGTTGGTATTTAGCCTGATAATGGTAGTGATGATGCCAACTGCATCTTCCTCTCAAACAACGTTTAATGACATTCAAGGCAATTGGGCGCAAGCCTGTATAGAACAACTGGGGCAGCAGAAAATTATCACGGGCTACTCTGATGGGAGTTTCAAGCCAGATGCGCCAGTGTTGAAAGCCGAGTTTGCCGAGATGCTCGACAACGCTTTCGCCAATGCACCTGTAGTACGCAGTGGCGGTAATTTTGCCGATATCCCCCTCACCTACTGGGCTGAGCCTGCGATTCGCCACGCTTATCAAACAGGATTTCTTTTTGGTGATACCAATAGCGCGTTTAACCCCGAGCAGCCAATTTTGCGCTGGCAAGTGTTGGTGTCTTTAGCGAATGGCTTGCATTATACCCCCACTGGCGAAGTTTCCGATACGTTGAATCAGGCGTTTAGCGATGCGGCAGAAATTCCTGATGATGCTCAAAAAGCTCTAGCTGCCGCCGCCGAAAAACAGCTAGTCGTCAATTACCCCAATATTAAAACTCTCAACCCCAACCAACCTGCGACTCGTGCAGAGGTGGGGGCTTTTTTGTGCCAAGCGTTAAAAATTTCCAAAGCTGTACCTTCCAATTATGTTGTGACAGCGAACACAGCGCCAACTCAATCAACTGAGTTGCGGGGTGTATGGATGACTAATATAGATAGTAATGCGATATTCGATCGCGATCGTCTTGCCCGTGGTTTGGAACGTCTGAAGCAGCTAAACTTCAATACCGTCTACCCTAGTGTTTGGAACTGGGGTTATACTCTCTATCCTAGTAATGTAGCTAGAAAAGTCATTGGGCGATCGCTTTATCCAGCCACAGGATTAGAAGGGCGAGACTTCCTGCAAGAAATTATCAAGCAGGGACATCAACAAGGTATAGCTGTGATTCCTTGGTTTGAGTTCGGCTTTATGGCACCAGCCGATGCTGACGTCTTGACAAAAGATAATTCTGATTTATCGCTACCAAAAAATTCCGACTTAGCCCAACGTCAACCAGATTGGCTTACCAGTCGTCGCGACGGCACCAAGGTTTGGAAAGAAGGTATCCACGACCGAGTTTGGCTCAATCCCTTTCATCCAGAGGTGCAGCAATTTATTCAATCTTTAATTCTGGAAATCGTCAGCAATTATGATGTAGATGGCATTCAATTTGACGATCACTTTGGCTTACCGTATGAATTTGGCTACGATTCTTTTACAGTTGCACTTTATAAAAGCGAACACGGTGGACAATCTCCCCCCGACGATCCCCAAAATGCCGACTGGATACGCTGGCGAGCTGACAAAATCACAGCTTTTATGAAGCAGGTATTCCAGGCTGTTAAACAGCGCAAACCTAAAGTTTTAATTTCAGTAGCTCCCAACCCTCTGGAATTTTCCTACAATAACTCTTTAGCAGACTGGCTAAGTTGGGAACGGCAGGGACTAGCTGAGGAACTGATTATACAGGTTTACCGAGACGACATCAACGGTTTTATTGCTGAATTAGAACGCCCAGAAGTTCAGGAAGCACGCAGTCATATCCCTGTTGCTATTGGCATTATGGCGGGAGTTAAAGACAGCCCCGTTGCGATTCAAAAGATAAATGAGCAAGTAAAGGCTGTTCGCCAACATGGGTTTGCTGGTGAGGCGTTATTCTTCTACGAAAGCCTCTGGAATTTGGGTAAAGAGACACCAGATGAACGTCGGCTTGCCTTAAAGGAATTGTTTCCTGTAATAGCAGAGCGACCCAATATTGTCAATGGTTGGAAACCTAGCAGTTAAGTGCGATCGCGTCTATCACTTTCAGTACTGCAGCACTGCCTCTATATATAGCAGTTCGTAGGGGCAATCCCCCTGTGGTTGCCCCTATATATGCTTAGCTTTTATATCTGCTTCTGCTTTAGCAATCAAACTATCTAATTTCCCCGATACAAAATCAGCTTCAATTTGCCACTGTGACTAAACGTTCTAGGTAAACAAAAACATTGTTACAAAACTTAACGTCGTGTCCTATTTTGCGGGTATCCCGGAAAAGGTGCGTTAAGATATGTAGTAATTGTACAAATGGTACTATTTGTACAATTTGTATTTTAGATAAGGAGATCGTATGACCACGATAACAGCGAGTTTAGCTCGCAAGTGTTTCCCTGAGTTGCTCAATCGTGTTGGATTTGGTCAGGAACGTATTCTGGTTGAGCGTCGTGGTAAGGCTGTTGCTGCTATTATTAGTTTGGAGGATCTCAGAAGACTTGAAGCGATGGAAGACGCGATCGATTCAGCTATCCTTCGGCGGGCTAGGGCAGAAAATACTGGCTTTACCACCATAGAAGGGGCTGGGGGATGAGGGTGATAACTCATCCCAACTGCGATAGGGGAGTAAGAGTAAAATTTTCTGCTCTTACTCCCCTTCTCCCTTGATGGGAGAAGGGGTTGGGGGATGAGGGTGATAACTCAGCCAAATTTGATATTATTGAACGATGGTGAAAGATCAGCGTTCTTACAATGTCATAGTATTCGGTGATGAAGTTTACGGTGTCCTAGCGGCTATATCGGCGGCTAGGGAGTATCATCGCCGTACTAGCAACTATCCGCGAGTCCTTATCATGTCCAAAGCTAATCTTCATCAAGCGATTGGTGGGCAACTGGTAAGAGGAGGTCTTGCTTATCTCGATAAAAGCCAGGTTAATAAGAAGCTTCAACAATCTCTGGGTTTAGATCCTTTTGGCGATCCACCCGCCATCTATAAAGAATTTTTACACAAAGCTGGTGTTATTGGTTTGGCTCTTGACCCCCGTAAGGCTAATACAGTGCTGATGGCGATGGTAGAAGAGGCTCAGGTTGATATCCTCAGCAACGTTGAGATTGTGTCAGTAATTAAACAAAATCGGAAGATAGCCAGCTTAACGACATCTCACGGAGACACGTTTTCTGGAAAAGAGTTTATTGATTGTACCATAAATGCTGAATTAGCACAAGCGGCTGGGGTGAAGAAACTGAAGGGATTTGAAACCTTTGGGCTTCCCGAATCAGAATTACCTGTGTCTGTGATCTTTGAAACTCAGGGACTGAGCGTCGCTAACTTGAAGCAGGTAGAGCTTGCCTATATGAAACGATTCATTAACCTAGAAGATAAAGAGGCTCAGAAGTTTCTCAAAAGCGCTACTGGTTTCGATGATAACCAAGCTGAACAACTCAGGCGGGATATGGTGGATTCCCTTGGGAATCTGAAAACCATGTGGGTAGGTAGCGACTACATAGACATCCGTTCGCCTGCTTTATCTGTAGCTTACCACTCGTTTAGGGGCAAGAAGCTATCGCTTTATGACAGCGGTGTAATTTTAGACAAGGCAAATATAGCGATACTTCCTGGTGATAGGCTTTCCTGGAATGCCCTGATGTTTGCCGTCACTGGCACTCAGGCAGAGAATCTTACCATAAGTGGCGCTAAGCCCACGGCTAAGATGTTAGAGGAAATGTCTTTTATCCAAACCTGGTTCAAGAGTATCGGTGCTACCACTGTCACTTCTGCCTCTGAGCTTTACATCAGACACGCTGGCAATGTTACTGGGGTGGTAGAACCTTTTACGGGCGCAGAGATGCTGATGGGTGGTGTTCCTGTCAGTCAAGCTTTGGGTACTTTTGCTTATCATTTTGATGTGCGTGGGGGTATCCCAGGTATTGGGGAGAAGGCTAACGCTGGCGGGTTCAAAAGCACCGTTTTTAGTCTGCCTATTTTCAACTATGGTATTCAACACACACTAATTCAGGATATTCCTAATCTGGCAGTTGTTAGTCCTGCTTCTGGGTTTAAGGGTTTTGCCTGTGGTGCTGGTAGAATAATTGAATTTAATGTTGGTGTTGGTCAAGGAGTTGGTATTGCTTCTACTATTGCCCTGTTAAATAATAAAAATTTGGCTAATATATTAAATCGGGATGTTAGAAGAGTTTTGGTGAATACTGATAAACTTCCTCAGATTTTTGGTGTAGCTCAAACTGAGGAAGCATCTAGATTGTCAGACTTCGAGGCGGTGGTAATATGATCGGGACTTACGCACTGCCTCTACATATAGCGGTTCGTAGGGGCAATCCCCCTGTGGTTGCCCCTACATATGCCCAGGCTGCGTAAGTCCTAATGATGTCCCGTGTCGTTATTAATACTCAAGAAAGAATTCCGGCTCTAGAACGCAGTATACAAGAAATTAAGACTGAATGGAGATTACCATGAATGACCAGCTATATATGCCCAATCCAGAAGTAGATAAACGACTGCTAGGCAACTTGCGTCACGCTCGGAAAGGAAATGGAAGAAGTAGGTTTGCAACTAGAAGAAGTAATCGCTAAGTTAGACGATGTTCTTCGCCAACAACGATTAAAGAGGGTACAGCGATCGCTTAAGCGATCGGTAGCTGAATTATAATCTCAGGACTTGCTGCTTAACTTTGTCAATCCCTAGGGAAACTCAAGGCTTTCAAACCTAATATGTTGGGTTTCGTACCTCAACCCAACCTACAACGCTACTATATATGCCCCATCGAGAAGTAGAGCGGGTTCGTAGGGGCAAACCCCCTGTGGTTGCCCCTATATATGCCAGTGTGCGTAAGTTCTGTTAATGTTGGGTTTCGTTCCTCAACCCAACCTACAACGCTACGAACCGCTATATATAGAGGCAGTGAGTAAGTCCTGTTAATGTTGGGTTTCGTTCCTCAACCCAACCTACAACGCTACTACCTTCTGGCGGGCTATCAGTCAACAACTCTAGCCTCCAATTCCCAAACGCCCTGCTAATCCAGGAGCCAAGGGTATGAGAGTTGCCGCCATTAAAAATAGGGCTAGTAACCCCAATCCTGCTCTAGCATCATCCGGTTCTGTGATTTCATTCAAACTGGGACGCTCCTGATTGCGCTGCAAGAATAAAATCAAAATCGCCCAGTATAGACTGATTGTATTTACTGGATTTAATAGAGAGATAATCCCCAGCAGAATCAACGTTGCCACTGTAGTCCGTTGAGCAATTTTACGTCCGTAGATTGCTTGCACAATCCGCCCCCCGTCTAATTGTCCAGCAGGCATCAAGTTCAAGGCTGTAATTACTAAGCCTAGCCAACCAATAATTACCAGTGGGTTAATGTCAATAATCGTCTGCTCCACGGCAGAACCCAAGACCACTCTTGCCAAGGTTCCCACCAAAATCGACCCCTGGAAAAACTGAGAGGGGAGTTGAAATAGACTGCCTTGGTGGGAAAGCACTAATCCTGTGATTAGCATCAACAGGGAAACAATACCACCAGCGGCAGGTCCCGCTAAAGCAACATCAAATAATACACTGCGATTGGGCAGTAGGGATTCAAAACGGGTAATTGCCCCTAACGAGCCAATTTCCCAACTGGGAATGAAGAAAGGAAAGCCAATTTTGACGTTGTGACGCCGTGCCAGTAAGTGGTGTCCTAGTTCGTGAGCTACTAAAATTGTTAATATTCCCACACTTAGGGGTAGGACATCCCGAAACCTCTGTAGGTTGCTGAAGAAATCGAAGCCTAGCAAGAAACTGGATGTTTCTAAGCTAGTGGCAATTGTGGTTAAAAGCAGGACAACTGCCAGGATTTTCTGCGACACGGTGCTGGGTTGGGGATCGTTGCTACTGGGCAAGATAACCACAACCGGCTTTCCTTCGGGATTTTCTACTAAAAACAGTCGGTAGCGCGAACCTAATTGTTCCTCCAAACTGGCAGATAAGCGAGCGTGAATGACTTCAGGATCTCCCCGCATATTACCTTTGAAAATTGCCCCTTCCTGATAAGAAATCGTTTCGGTGATAAAATAAGTATCAATGCCAAAAATGCTCTTAATGGTTTTCAAGTCTTGCTCTGGGATAGGTAGCATTTCTGGCTTGAGAGGCGCATTAGGGGCAGATAAGGTATCTGACTCAGGCTTGTTTTCTGTGGAGCTATTATCGCTGTTGGCATCCACCATTTTAGATATTCGCTCCTGCAGGACGGCTTTTTGACCTGCTACTCTCAGTCGATTGCCCAAGAAGATGTATAATCCCGATGATGCTAACAACAAAAACAGGACTATGGCTAAATTGATGTAAATACCGGAGGCAAACAATCCAAAGAGCAATAGCCAGGGAGCCATCAATACCACTGACTGCAACCAAGCTAAGATTCCCAGTTTACCGTAAGGCTTGGCGCGATAAAAGCCCCAACCCAATATACCTAAAGCCACCAGGACAATTAAAACTGTTGCTGTATTCTCTGATGTACTAAACATTTTTAAACCTTAAGCTCCACCAAATATAGCCTGACAAGTTCAGGCATCGTGATTACTATATTAGGGGAAAGCCTGCCTTATCCCTAGTTTCTTGGAAGTTTTGCCTAAGTCTCAAAAAGCTTACTCGCGTTTTTGGTAGCTGAGGACTGCTTGCCTGAGATTACCTTGGTGTTCGACTAGGAGTCGCTTGCCTTTTTCCTGCTCTACTCCCGTCCAATGCATCAATAACGCCAACTTTACCGATCGACCACTATGTTCTAGCACATAAGCTGCATCTTGACGTGTCAAACCAGTCAGATCTTGCAAAATTCTCAGGGCGCGATCGTGTAGCTTAGTGTTGGTTACGGCAACATCTACCATCCTATTACCATATACTTTACCCAACTGCACCATCACGCCAGTAGATAAAATATTCAAAGCCATTTTGGTAACTGTTCCGGCTTTGAGTCGAGTGGAACCAGCTATCACTTCTGGTCCTACGAGCAGCCGAATGTCCAAGTCTGCTTCGATGCTTACTTGTTCTGCTGGTACGCAGGCAATCAAAATTGTGGTGGCTCCCCGCATCCGCGCTGCCTTGACAGCGCCGTGAACAAAGGGAGTTGTGCCACCTGCGGTAATGCCGACGACGACATCTAATTTTGTGATGTGTCGGTGGGCTAGAGCTTCTGCCCCATCCTCGAACTTGTCTTCTAGGTCCTCGGAGCTACGCACTAACGCCCCTGCTCCACCAGCAATAATCCCCTGAACCAGTTCTGCTGGTGTACAAAAAGTTGGTGGACATTCGGCGGCATCCAATACGCCTAAGCGTCCACTCGTACCAGCCCCGACATAGAATAGCCGTCCCCCATGACGTAATGCTTCAGCGGTGCGATCGATTGCTTGGGCTAATTGGGTGCGGGCGGCACAGATGGCGGCAATTGTTTGGGCATCTTCCTGATTAAATAAATCTACCAACTCCAGGGAACTTAGTTGATCTAGGTTTTGGCTGTTGGGATTAATCTGCTCAGTTAGCAGATGTCCGCGTTCGACAATAGGATCGGTATTGATATTTGACGTACTGCTCACAATAGTCCTTCTAGCTGACGACGAATCCGATCGAGATCGGAAATTTCTACTTTGGGGGCATCCAGTTGCCAATCGGTTTGCTCCATGTTGGTTTCTGGCGGCACTGCTAACATTCCTTCCTCAATCAACCCACACTCATAACCAGCACTTTGGCAAAATTCCTCGATTTCCTCTGCATCCATCGCTTCTACTGTGGCAGGGGGAAGATCCTGTGCTTCCAGCATGAGGGCGAATCGGGTGGCGTCGTCTTCAGACTCGAACATTAGCACTGCATCGTGCGAGCCAATCCGAATCGTGTGAATTCCTTCGTTGTCAGTCCTGGCATTAAACAATATAACGAATACGCGCATAAATGTGGCAATAACGGTACTTTTACCATTGTTATTCAAAACAAACTCTACCGTAACGAGCAACAATGGGATGAGTGGGATTTTCTTGTTGGCATAGCCATGCCCACATTTGATCGCCTTTGGAGAAATGCCACCACTCTAGAGGATGACGGCGAAACCCACTAGAGTACATGATATCTCGCAGCAGTTGGCGGTGGGTATGATACTGTTGTTCTAAGGGGTTGGTAGCATTGGCATAGTAATCGGGATGCGATCGCGCTAATAGTTCATCAATTGCACCTCCCATGTCCACCGTTTCCCCATTTTCGTCTACTAGCGTCACATCTACAGCCGCCCCGGTGCTGTGAGGTGGTGGCGTATCTGGATTAAAACTAGGCACAGCCCACATTTGATAAACCTGCTCCCAAATCTCTTGCAGTTGAGCTGCTGTTGCTTGGGAGGTTAAGCCTTGAGCCTGAAGTGCGGTAGCAAAAGTATAGTCTACCATGAATTGTTGGACTTCCACTGGTCGATAAGCGTCAAAAATCTGGATGTGCCAACCTCGATGGAGTTGTTGGAGCTTGGTTTGGGCTGTGATTAAGCTATCCAGGACGCCAATGCGGAGATAGTAGGGTGCGAGCTTTCCATAAGGTGCCCCTAATTTCTGATATGGATGGGGAGATTCTACTGCAAATTTCTCTAGGGCGATCGGCACTAGAGGTTCACCGCACTCTATAATAGGAATATGCTGATAAGGTTTCATTGACGTTCTCCCCCAGTAACTCTGATGGTAATACGTTCTATGGGTATGGCTTACCATTTTCAAAAAAATTTCCAAATACCCTTGACATCTTTTTTTCTGTATGCTATGTTATATGTAGTGGGTTTATAAGGCTGTTGTTCCCTGTTCAGAGCTAGGAACACGAAAACGAAAAAAAAATTGATCCGCCTGCGGCGGATAGGGAAAAGAAAAAAGTGTAAAGGGCAAAAGGGCTAAAGTGTAAAGAATTAAAGAGTCCACGCAACAGAACAAGCCACCACACGAAAACCGACGAGGCTGAGCCTGCTGTCCGGAGCGCTCCCGCTACGCCGGGCCGCACGACAGCGCCTCGGATCGAAGGACCACGCCCCGCCACGCAGCAGCCGCTTGGTGTCATCTCCGCCATTCTCCCAAACTTTTCCATCTGAGGGAGCGCCATTATAATTTTCATGCCAAGGATCTGCACACCATTCCCAGACATTGCCGTGCATATCATACAATCCAAAGGCATTCGCTACATTAAAACTGCCTACAACTGTGGTTTTCTGACGATACTTTCCTTTTGGTTCAGAGCCATAAGTATAATTACCGTCATAGTTAGCTAAATCAGTGGTAATTGTCTCTCCAAAATGAAACGGCGTTGTAGTTCCTGCACGACAAGCATACTCCCATTCGGCTTCACTAGGTAAACGATAGTCGCGTCCAGTTCTTTTAGACAGTCTAGCACAGAACTCTATAACATCATACCATGATACCCGTTCTACTGGTCGATTTGCTCCTTTACAGTTAGATGGATCGGACTTGAGAGAGGTTTTGATTTGAGGTAAGGCGGCTACAGCCTTCCACTGTGCCTGAGTCACCGGAGTTTTCCCGATCGAGAAAGGTGCTACAGTTACCTCGTGTTGTGGACTTTCACGATTATCGTGATGGAGTTCGGTATCCGGTGAACCCATGATGAATTTACCACCGGGAATAGATACCATTTCTATAATTATACCATTCCCTAGGTCTGCTGGAAAAAATTCCGCTTGCGATCGACCACGGTTGATCTGCTGACCTTGAGGGCTTACTGTTACTATATCAAATTTTAATACCTGTTTAGAAGGAGGTTGGCTCGGTGGATGGGAGGGAGCTGGATTCTTACTGATTACCTGTTGATTAGTTCGGGCAGGTTGAGGGCGCTTTTTATTTGCCTTGAGATAATTACCTATCTCAACCAGAGAACCTATAAAAATCAATATCCCAAGAATCCCACCTAGAATTTTCGCTACCCACCAAAATATAAACCAAAAGCCGTCCCACCATTTTTGTACCTCTTGAGGAGTAGGTGCTGTTTTTTCAGTAGTGACGTTAGGGCTGACGCTTGGTATGGAACCTGGTAATCGCGATCCTAAAAATGCCTGAATGGGAATACCCAAATTTAGCCCAGTCTTATCTCCATCCTGTCGATCGCCCTGTCCGTGAATTCCGATAACGCGCCCATCTTCATCTAACACGGGACCACCGCTCATGCCCGGACGTGTGGAGTTAGAATAAATCAAGGTATAGCCATCTTCAGGCGGCTGTAAACCAACAATGTTGCCAGGTGTTACCAGTAGAATGCGATGTGTAAATGGTCCAGTTGGTGAAGGTGCGCCAGCGACATAAACTGTTTTGCCTGGTGTGGCTTGCTCAGAATTCCCCAATTCTCCTACATGATAGGTTTTATTACTGGTGAACTGGACTACTGCCAGATCTATACCCTGAATAGATTGGATTTTTCTAGGCTCTACTGGGTATCGCGCTCCATCAGGTGTAATGACAAGGCAAATTTTATCTTCTGTTTGAAAAACGTGTTTAGCGGTGAGGACGGAATAAGTATTACCATTCCGCTGAACAATCACCCCAGAGCCTGACTGGCAGCCATCAATTAAAACAGTGATTTCTTTCGCTATCTGATATATCCGATCTGGGGATAAGGCAAAAGCGACTTGAGATAGTACCACAATCAGAACTGTGGCAATTACAAGAGCTAAGAATCTTACGCATTGACGCACCAGAAGGGAGCCTCCCACTTTTGTAGGTTGGACGAACTAACCTCTGATACCTATCCTACAAGGATACTGGTAGCAAAATCAAGCAGCCTTAGCCGAACCGCTTTCCTACAAGAGACCAAAAACTGTTGGGTTTCGTGCCTCAACCCAACCTACAATCTTAGCTGAGTCCTAAAAAAAGGCTACAATCTTATCTAAAGTCCTAAAAAAAGGCTCGTAGTGAGGGCTTTAGCCCTTACTCCAGCATTGCTGAGACAGAAAGGAGATATATCGATGGCTCTGGCATCAAATGAGCAAGCCACTATTGTCCGCACAGAATGGGGACTGACTGTAGCTGGTACCCGCATCACCCTCTACGATGTGATGGACTACGTGACAGCTCAGTATCCACCAAAATTGATTCGTGACATCCTCAACCTTACTGAAGAGCAAATAAATGCTGCTCTGTCATACATAGAAGCAAATCGTACCAAAGTCGAAGCAGAGTATCAAACTGTTCTGCAAGAAGCTCTTGAAATTCGACATTACTGGGAAGAGCGAAATCGAGAACATTTTACTCGGCTTGCAACCATGCAACCCAAACCCGGTCGTGAAGCTCTGTGGGCAAAACTCCAGGCACAGAAAGCAAAATATGCAGGCAAGGCATGATTTTTTTGGTTGACCACAATCTCGAGCGACATGCAGTGGTATTGTTAGGCAATATTGCTAATCAAGGTTGGCTTGAAGTTGTCCCTATTCGTTTCGTCACTTTCAAAGAAGTTGAATTATCTGTTGATAGCAGCGATCGCATCGTTTGGCGAGTTGCTCAAGCTAATCAGATGATTCTTTTGACAGCGAATCGAAAAATGAAGGGAAAAGACGCCTTAGAAAAAGTGTTGCGGGAAGAAAACACAACCAATTCATTTCCTGTCATCACAATTGGCAATGCAGAGCGACTCTTGGATGAACGAGAATATCGAGATCGGTGTGTGGAACGGTTGCTTGAGATTGCGATCGATATTGAAAACTACATAGGTGTAGGTCGGCTTTTCGTTCCATAAAATATTAGAGTCTTATGTTTTTTCGGCTAACGCCCTTACGACACCATCTCTGAGACACATTAACCTAAATCAACAGCTAAATTTGTAGTAGTACACCTACAATCTTATCTAAAATCCTAAAAAAAGGCTCGTAGTGAGGGCTTTAGCCCTTACTCCACCATTGCGACTCTAACATAGGGCGGGTGCGCGATCGCATTTTGAGTAAAATGCCAACAATGGAATTAAATTAAGTATTTGTAGGTTGGTTGGTATCCTAGCCCGCCAGGGAATCAATTCCCTGGCTAATAGCTTAAGTCCATTAAAATGGACTGAAATTATTACTGAAAACGGACTTATCCCAATTTTATTAAATAATTATTCCAATAATTAGGATTACTTTTGTCAACTCAAGCAGGATTGTAGCCGACTGGGCATATTAGGGGCAACCACAGGGGGATTGCCCCTACAAACCGTTTATGTAGGGAGCAATGCAAAAAAGTTAAAGGGCGTTAGCCTTACTACGAACGAAAAGTTTGTAGTGAGGGCTTTAGCCCTGGCGGGCTGTAGGATCACTTTTTTGTCATATATTTGCTTAGTTAAAAACCCTTTCCCAATAAGCGATCGACTAATGTTTCCAAAGGAATATACTGGGGGGTGCGATTGCGTTCTATGAAGTCCTTGTTAGAAACTAACCCTGTGGCAAAATTAGTGAGCTGCACCAGTACCTGTGCGGGGTTTTTAGCATTTGCCTTATTTAAGGTAAAGAGTAGGTTTTTTTCATCACAGCTCTTTTGCTCCTGTGTAACCAGACAAACAACTGTATAAGTGTTTATAGAACCAGTGGTTAAGTCCAACCCACCCAAACTGCCCCCATTATTAGCTACTGCGTCAGTAAGTCGTTGAGATACAATATGGCAACGTTTTTCAGGTGTCCACTCAGGACCAAATTCTAGCGAATTCCAGCTAATGAGAGAAGATTGAGAAACTGCATTTCCTCTTTGGGCAATAGTCGCCCAGCCAGGGGGTTGTTTTACGCAGGTAAAAATGGTAGTCACTACAGGACTAGGCGCTGTCTGCTCTGGAGGTTTCTGCTCCGGGTTGGAGGCTATTTGCGTAGAACAGGCTACGGTTCCAGAAAGTATCAGAGCTGTGACAAGAGCTTGGGCAAGGAACTGGGAAGGCTTAGTAGTCATAAGTTACCGAAAACCCTGATTTTTCATATCCGAACCCAGAGTCGTTGTCGGAGACTAGAGTTCTCAAATATTATATACTTTATCTCAGACAATAGTCAATTTCACAATACTGTACCAGATTGGGCATATATCGGGGCAACCACAGGGGATTGCCCCTACCAACAGCATTGAGTAGGGTGTGTTAGC
>CASBRB010000306.1 GCA_949127975.1 Oscillatoriales cyanobacterium PMM_0019
AAGTAAAAAAGAATAAATTTAGAGGATGAATTCAATGAATCATAAAGAGCCAAATAATCAGGAAAGTAGTGAATCGAAAGATTCCAATATGTCTGGAATGAAGATGATGATGGTGATGATGATCGCCTGTTGTGCTATTCCGATCGCTATCATCTTTTTTACTGGAGGAGGTTTAGGCTGGTGGTTAGGACGCTCTAACACTCAACCAATTAGCCAGCCAAGCAATCCCCAAAAACCTCAAAATTAGAGAACTTGAGTCATATGAATAAGAATGTTTCGCCAACAGTATCATACCACTGCCATAACGGGAGCATCCCATTTTTGCAAAAACATTGTCAGCACTGGAGCTGGGGGAGCTGGGGGAGTACCAGGGAGCGGAGTGGACAGGAGTATCAAGCTAGAACGTGAAAACCTCTCCCCCAGCTCCGAATCTTCCCCAGCTCCCCCAGCTCTCTTCTGGGGGAGCGGAGTAGAACTGGATATCAAGCTCCGCGAGTAATCTTTGATGAGAGCGCTTGTTTTTCAGGCGAGGTATCAAGTTAGAACGTGAAAACTTCTTCCCCAGCTCCGAATCTTCCCCAGCTCCCCCAGCTCTCTTCTTTGGCTACTCTGCTAAAAGAACTACTACCTAAGTTATAGGGGGGACGTGAATAACTATATGCTGGGCTGGGCTATTTTGTCACTAAAGATTTTGTTAAGTTTTGTTACATAAAAAGAGTCAGCAATTCTAGAGATGCTGGCGAGCTTGTCTTTAATTGCTGAATTCACGTTCAGTCTGGGGTTTTCGAGAAGACATCGGCTAAGAATAAATGTTTATTCGAGCGGCTGGCGTAATGGTAGAATTAGTGCAGCTAACCCAACTCCTGCCAATAACCCCCACTCAACAGACGGTTCGGGTACGGCAGCAACTGATGCTGTGGGCGTACTTGAAAAACTTTTACTCTGGATGAATACTGCCGAGTCGAGGTTGGTATCCGACGTGTCTGCTAGAGCTAGTTTTACTGTATGTTGCCCTGGTGCTAGCCCGGTAATAGTCGCGGTAAGGGGTACGGTAAAGCCTCGATAGGCGATGTTATTTTTAGATGCTGGCGTACCGTTATTGGGTAAGCTCGGTATGCTAGCTCCGGGGAAGTTGTTGACGTAAAGCTGGGGGTTTTGGGGATTTGTTCCGAGCGGGTTTCCCCCGTTTATCGTGTTGGCAGACACTGGTGTATTCGTACTGGGAAGCACGGCGATATTTTTGCCATCGACAAAGAATCCCAATACATCGTTAAAAGGAGAATTCGCGAAGGAAGGGTATTCTGTAGAGGCGAAGGCGTACTTGAAAGAAAGGTTGTTGGTTCCTGGTGCTAAGATAAAATTAAATTGGAGTTCCGAGGCGTCGTATGTAGAAGTAAATCCTTGCAGCAAGGCGCTCAGTTGGGGATCTCCTGGAGTTCCGTTATTCGTACTCGGTATGTTGGAGGTGCTGCTGGGATTGGCGGCATCGGCTGCTTTCCCCGTAGTTAGCAGAATGCCGGAGTCTATACCTAGAGAAGAGCGGCAGTGCCGTTGGAGAAGATTCCGGCTGCTTGCGGTGCCCCTGTGTAGGTAGCGCCAGATATGGTAACTCCACTGCCCAAGATGGTGAAGGCTTACGGGTATTGGCATCGCCCGTTGGGGTAACTTGGAGCAGGGATGCTGCATTAGCCGAACCCGACGATCCTAATACTCCTGCTGCTAAGGCGGTTAAGCCTGCTAACCCAACCATCTGATACTTTTTCTTACTGACCATAATGTCAACTCCTCTCCCTATCCGCGTTGTATGTTTACTTAGGTAAACATACCGGATTAGACGGCAGCCTTAGCCTGACTTTTCGTTCTGATGCTTTTCGCTACCCTGTCATCTGTTCCATCTCCCCTGAAAAAAAAAGCTTTCAAAATTGCTCTTCTACACACAATCCTTAATTATCTCAGCAATTCTTTGAACTGGATCGGAACTTGAGAGAGGTGGCAGCAGGGTAAGGAGTTGTTGGTAATCTTCCCAATCAAGCACGAGCCATTGTGCTAAGCTCAATAAATATGCTTTCCAAGCAATCAAGTAGTAGTCAGGTAACGATGCGTGAAAAGCATTAATGTTTTCTTGAATCCGAGAGTTTAGCTCAATACAAACTTGAGTACTAACTCCAAAACCTGGACTTTTAGGCACTTGCCCGCGTTTTGGAAAAATATTTAAATCTTCTAAAATCAACGGGGTTGGCAGTAAACAAAGAAGCTTTTTGTAGGATTTTGGAGAAATAGCACCATATTCCCAAAGACCTCTCAGAAAAGCTTGATAAAAAATTGCATGTCGTTCGGGCAGGTTCCCTTCACATGCTTTGATATCTTCTTCTATGACTTGTCTAATATCAAGCTCATACACTCTTCCTGAGAATATGGTCAGAACTGGATTTGGATTAGAAATAGGTGGCATCATACTGATAAGAACATCGTAAGAATGACCGTTGATGACTCCCCACTCGTATAAAGCTGCAAGATAACCATTCCATGCAATTATATAATCTTCGCTAAGATTGCCGTCAAAAGTATTTATATGGTTCTGTATGCGGGGTCTTATTTCGTCAATAATGTTAATTTCAATGCTCTTTATTCCAATTTTTGGGCTAGCTTTTGATGACAATGTTTCTAAAATGGGATCTAAATTAGTATTAGGTAGTAAGGACATACAACGAGCGTATGTAATCGAGTCAGTCAGTTGCCACTCCAGTAGCCCGAATAAATAGCCTTTCCAAGCTATTGAAAAAAGGTCTGGTAAATTCCCCTCGTACACATCTATGTCTTGTTGAATTCGATTCATAGCATTAAATGGTTCTTTCACAATCCGTACCTTGGTAAAAAGTTATATTAATTATTTTACTGTAACGCTAGGATTACTACGAAAAATCAACCACAGAAGTTGGCAACCGCCCTAGAGCGCCGGTCCAGTAAAAGGGGTTGACAAAAAGCGCTCTTTGTAATGGGCTAGAAGAACCAACCCGATCGACTCCCAAAGTCGTCGCGCTGGCGCTATCGACACACTAGGTGTAGAGACCTGCAATCATAAATGCCTCGACCTGCAAGAAGGGGTAAAGCTAGGGATACTGTTGGCGAAGTCAAAAAACGTCCCTATGGGCGTGAACGAAGGTAGGTTAGGAAGCGGGTCAAGGCTTTTTTAGCTGCTTTATACTCTGGAGGTGCTTGCCCCCTCAATCGGTGCTCTATTCCCTCCTTTACCGTGTAATACTCGGTGCTGACAATCATTGGAACGAAAAACCGGAATAAGGAATCAGACACCAGTGCCTGATTATGTATATACATGAAAGAATGCCATTTTCTCGTTAAATACGATAATTAGCAGTGGAACGAAAAACCGGAATAAGCCTCCAAGACAGGTGAACTTGCCCATAAATGGTGTTTGAGATTTCTACAATATGTACGGCTCAGATACCTGACTCAGCCTCAAATAGCATGAAACTTGCCCATTAAAAACCCTAATTGGAGATGTATTCAGGCGTTGGCTCACTACTTTCATCATGTATATACATAACTAAAACAGAACCAAATTCCTTATTCCGGTTTTTCGTTCCAATGATTGTCAATACCCATATTCTGCATTGAGGGGACAGGCTGAAACCTTTGAAAACTCGTATCCTGTAAAGTCACTTAGAGGCAGCTTTCAAACAATGGAATTTGAGCCTAGGAAGAATGCTTACTGTATAAGGGTTACAGCGTTTCTGATTGAAGTTTTGGAGCCTAGCAGTAACTTGGATTGAGCCTAGAAAGAATGCTTGCTGTGTAAGGGTTGTAGCGTTTCTGATTGGAATTTTGGAGCCTAGCAATTTGTTTGCGAGTTATGATTGGTTAAAGCACTTGAAGGCACCTAGTTAAATTTTACGTCATAGCGCACTTGTTTGTGTTGCCGTCTTTGGTGGATGAGGTGCGCTGCGCTGTGGGTACTGATAGTTTAGTACAGGGCTATCGCCCTGGCTTTTAGTAGCAGTGGGCGTTGTTTTTATTCCAAATTCCTGCAAGCAAATACCAGCTACAGCATTCCCAAGCTCTTATGTTGCCACCAGTTCCAATTCTCTGCTCTCAGGTAGCAAGCAAGCAAGCAGTGGGGGCATGACTGACAGCAGTTCAAGCAAGCACTGGGGGCATGACTGACAGCAGTTCAGTAGTGCTGTAAGTATTGAGGGCATGACTGACAGCAGTTCAAGCAAGCACTGGGGGCATGACTGAAGTGTAGCAAGCATTGAGGGCATGACTGACAGTAGTTCAAGCAAGCACTGGGGGCGCGATTGACAGTAATTCAGCAGTGCAAGCAAGCATCGGTAAAATTCACCCCTTTCAATCCCTCACGCGCTTAGGGCGATAGCCCGATTACTACAATCGTAGCTGTTCTATTGACAGTAATACAGGCAATTGTAGCGGTGCTTAAGCTCTTGACGTGCTGGCAGACTTTTAGCACTCTTATGGACAGAGTGCCAGGTTTCGTAGCATAGC
>CASBRB010000307.1 GCA_949127975.1 Oscillatoriales cyanobacterium PMM_0019
ATGTGAAACTACTTGTCTATTAAGCAGTCTGCAATGCCGCCTTGGGGCGGTAATCCTCGCTTGCGCTAGGGATTGGACAGTTGAGACTAATAAATTAGCATACTATGTACGAAAGAGCCCAATGAGTCAGGAGAATTAGCCTTGGTGCCGTAACCGTTGTCTATCATGGACAAATACTCACCGGATTTTGGACCGGGTATAATGGCAGAAAAGCCTTGTACTGGTTGCCCATTAGGACTAGGGAATGGGAAAGAGCGACCGTTAAAGGTAGTAGCAGTCCCAACTGTACCATCATTGTTGAGATTGAGAAATTGACCAGAGGTAGGTCCAGGGGCGAAGGTATCAGGTGGCAGTACGGCACGGCCCACCAATTTTACAGCGATCGCAGGCGAATTACCTTGCGTCCAAAGAAAGATTCCAGGGATGATTAACGAGCTAGCTAATAATTTATTTGGCAGTCTAAGCATTTGCGTTTACCTAAAAAACGCAACTTGGTTTAAGTTGCACATCAGAAAAATGCTAGCAATCTTATACATTTCTGCTGGTAAAGGTATAGTTAACATTGTGTTAACTATTTATTGTCACTTGCCAAAAAGGTGATTTTGGGTTATTGCTAGATCTACAAAACTTACGCAACTACACTACATATAGAGGTTCGTAGGGGCAATCCCCCTGTGGTTGCCCCTATATATGCCCAGCCTGCGTAAGTCCTGATCTAGTGATATACTAGAAAACCTGCATAATTTTGCGCTTGCAGGATTTGGGTGTTTCCAGCATGGAAAACAGATGACGCCGAGAGCAGACGAAAATAATAAACTCCCACGATAATGAGTGTAGTTACCTTATGAGCCAACCCACCTCCTCTAAAAGTGAAAAAAAAGCTCCATCGAGGGGAATCACAGGGATTTCAGTATGTGGTTATAAGTCTCTTTATGAAGAGTGCAGTATTGAAATCCGCCCCCTAACAATTCTTGCTGGTGCAAACAGCTCGGGTAAATCCAGCATCATGCAGCCCCTGCTGCTAATGAAGCAAACCCTAGAAGCTACTTACGATCCTGGAGCTTTACTACTTAATGGCCCCAATGTTCGGTTTACTTCAGTAGGACAATTGTTATCTAATTTGCCTCCAGATAAATGTAGCGATCGTGTTACTATTACCCTCGCTCTAGAAGAACAATTTCTTAAATGGGTTTTTGGACGAGAGCCAACTAAAGGAATTGATATTATTCAAATGATTTATAATGAACCAGAAAAAGAAATAACTTTTGACAATTTAATATCTCAAGACAATCTTAAAGAGATGATCCCAGAAGCCACTGCTAATTATTTTCAAAAAATGTTTAATAAAGAAATTTGGGAAAACAGAGAGGTTAGAGTTGTTCGCGAACGTTGTTTTCTCAGTTTTGAAATTCAATATAGAGGGAAAATCATATTTAATCTAGCAACAACAGAAAAATTTAAGTTAGAGATTCGCAAGTTAATTCATGTGCCTGGATTAAGAGGAAATCCAGAACGTAATTATAAAACTACAGCGATCGACAGCGAATTTACTGGAACTTTTGAAGCTTATGTTGCCAGTGTAGTAAATCACTGGAAAAGAACTAAAGACGAGCGCCTCAAGAACTTAGGCAGCAATTTAGAAATCCTGGGTTTAACTTGGAAAGTTGATGCTAAACAGCTTGATGATACACAATTTGAACTACTGGTAGGTCGTTTACCTCGTAGTAGCAGAGGTGGAGAGACAGATCTGATTAGTATTGCTGACGTTGGTTTCGGAGTTTCACAAATTATTCCCGTTCTAGTTGCTCTATTGGTAGCAGAAGCGGGGCAATTAGTTTACTTGGAACAGCCGGAAATTCACCTCCATCCTCGCGCCCAAGTTGCCTTAGCACAGGTGTTAGCTGATGCAGCAAATCGAGGTGTGCGCGTGGTGTTGGAAACTCACAGCGCCTTGCTGCTCTTGGCTATTCAATCCCTAGTTGCTGAGGAAAAAATTTCACCAGACAATGTGAAACTGCACTGGTTTAAAAGGCGGGATGATGGTGTAACAGAAGTTAGCACTGCCGAGTTTGACGAATCTGGAGCATTTGGGGAGTGGCCTGAAGACTTTTCCGAAGTTGATTTAAAATTACAAAGCCGATATTTGGACGCTGCTGAACCCAAACAGAGGAACTGCTAACGTGTCAGCTAAAGTTTCCAAGCGTCTTGTAATTGATGCTTCTGTGGCGCGTGCTTCTGGTGGAAAGGATGCCATTTATCCCACATCTAAAAACTGCCGAGATTTTCTCCAAGCTGTCTTAGAAATTTGTCATCATCTTGTAATGACGCCACATATCAGAAATGAATGGAAGAATCACGAATCAAAGTTTGCAAAAAGCTGGCTTGCGATGGTAGCTCGGAAGAAGCTTGAATATTGCCCCGATTTTTCAGCAAGTGATGAGTTGTGGAAAAAAATTGAGGGCATCACTGCTAATGACAAAGAGCTTGAGGCAATGCTAAAAGATTTCTGTCTGATTGCAGCAGCGCTGGCAACAGATAAAACGGTGATTTCTCTTGATGACAAAGTCAGGGCACTTTTCGATCGAGTAGCTGAGCGGGTAGGTGAACTGCGAAATGTAGTGTGGGTTAACCCAGATAAATTAGAGGAGCAACCTATTGAGTGGTTGAGAAACGGTGCTGAGATAGAGAGCAATCGCCTACTGGGAAATTGGTGCGATCGCTCACCTTGACGCTTTTTGCTCAAAGTCAGCATTTTAAAATAACAGAAGAAAAAATTTTAAGGATTAACGGTCATGCAAGACAATCATCATAGTGTTACGATAATTTCTGATGAATATCTCTATGAAATGCTCCAAAGAATTAAACAAAGACCCGGAATGTTTTTGGGTAATTGTTCAATTACCCGTCTGAGGGCTTTTTTAGATGGATATATGGGAGCTAGGGCAGATTTGGGCTTACCACCAACTCAACAAGAACTAGAGTTTAATCAATTTCAAGAATGGATACAGTCAAGATTTAAAATTACTTCTTCTCATGGATGGGATAGGATTATCCTTTTCTATTCTGCTGATGAAAGAGATGGATTAACTAACTTTTTTGAACTGGTTGAACAATTTATTAATGAGGAAAGTGCGTCAAAAGAGCAG
>CASBRB010000308.1 GCA_949127975.1 Oscillatoriales cyanobacterium PMM_0019
GCAGCTTCGATTTGTCCCGGAGGCAGTGCCTGGAGACCACCCCGCACGTTTTCAGCCAGATAAGCGGCACTGAATAGAGTCAAACCCGCGATCGCTCGCAGCACCCTGTCTAACCGAATTTCTGCTGGTAAAAACAAGGGAAGCATCACCTGAGCTATGAACAAAATCCCGATCAGCGGCAGACCCCGAACTATTTCAATATAAAGGATACTCAAAATTCGCACCACTTTCAACTGACTCTGACGCCCCAAAGCCAGTAAAACACCAATGGGAAACGAAAGAAAAATACTGACTACCGCCATCAGGATAGTGAGCAACAAACCGTTCCACAAGTTCGTTTCTACCGACTGCAAACCGAATCCACCCCCAATCAACCATAAAATGACTGGGAAGCAAAGCAACCATCCTAAGGGAATCCAGCGACTGAGCATCGTTTTGAAGCGACTGCCAACCCAAACACCTGTGAAGAAGAGCACCACTATGCCCAGCAACCAGAGGCGAGATCCCAAATCCAACGGCAAAATAGCCAGGGTGACGCCTGTAACCAAAGCAGCGATCGAAACTGGACGGCTTAATAATCTAACTGAGCCTATTCCCACTCCCCAAGTCAACCCACCGAGGGCCCCTATAATGGCAAGTACGAACCAGATTCGCCAGGATTGCGCTTGGGGGAAACTACCTACCAAAAATAGCGGCAAGTTGGCTTTAATAACTTCCCATTGCGCTTGTGTGGTTGCCCAGACCAAAACGCCTCGCAGTCCCAGAAAAAGCAACCAGAAGCTTCCGAGAGTTAATAAACTATTATACCAAGTGCTGAACAGGTTTTGGCGCAGCCATCTTACTATAGATAGGACAGTCTGACTCATTATTTCTATTTTAGTTGTACCGTGCGGTTAAGTAGGTTCATCACCAAAGAAATGGCTAGGCTAACAGTGAGATAGGTGAGCATAATTAGCAGCATAACTTCCACAGCTCGACCTGTTTGATTGAAAGTAGTGGAAGCGACGAAGTAAAAATCAGGATAGCCAATAGCGATCGCTAAACTGGAATTCTTCGCCAAATTAAGATACTGACTCGTCAGGGGTGGAATAATCACCCGCAGGGCTTGAGGGAAAATCACCAATCGCAGCATTAATCCTGGCTTAAGTCCGAGGGACTTAGCCGCCTCCCACTGTCCCTTCGGCACTGACTGGATTCCCCCCCGGACAATTTCTGCAATGAAAGCACCCGTGTAAAAAGTTAAACCCATTAGTAAGGCTGAAAACTCAGGAGACAGCAGTATTCCGCCCTTAATCTGAGAGTGGTTGAAGACTTTGGGCACATCAAGAGCGAACGGTCCTCTTTTCGTGACGAGCCAGAGAAATAGAACCATAGCGATTCCAGTTGAGATAGCGACAAGAACGCGATGCCCAGGACGCCAACGCCAAAGTAGCACAACTGCGATCGCGCCAGCAGTTATAAAAACCAGCCAGACGCTAGTGGCACTGGTAACTTTAAACCAAGGGAAGATCGCGCCACGATTTGTCAGGTAAATCGCTCCAAACAATTTAGTCACCTCTTGTTCCTGACGAGCAATAAAAATTACGAAATACCAGAAGAACAGTTGCAGGAGTAAAGGCGTGTTTCGGAACGTTTCTACGTAAATCAACGCTAAATGTCGTACTAACCAATTGTCAGACAGGCGTGCTACCCCAGCACTGATCCCAACAATCGTGGTTAGGATTAAACCAGCAACTACGATCTGCAACGAGTTGACTAGCCCAACTAACAGGGCCCGACTGTAGGGATCGGAAGCTTTGTACTGAATCGAGGTTTCCCCGATATCAAAAGAAGCCTGCGACCCCAGAAAATCAAAACCCAGCTTGATACCCAGAGTAAGTAAGTTGCGGTTGAGGTTGCCCCATAGCACCATCACCACAATTACTACTATACATACTGCCAATACCTGACTGGCAATGCGCCAGAACCGACGTTCGCGCCAAAGTGGAGCCATTAGCTAATCAACCTAGTATTTAGCGGAATGGGGGAGAATAGAGCAGTCCACCTTTAGTCCAGAGGTTATTTTTAGCGCGTGGCAGATTCAGAGGCGTGTTTGAGCCTAAATTGCGATCGTAAATCTCGCCATAGTTGCCTACGTGCTTGATGATGCGAGCTGCGAAGTCATTTGACAAACCTATACCTTGACCCAGGTTGCCTTCTGTTCCCAAAAAGCGCTTAATTTCTGGGTTATTGCTGTTAGCTAACTCTGCAAATTTCTGGCGAGTGATTCCCAGATCTTCGGCATTAATCAAGGCATAAACTGACCATTTTACAACATTCAACCACTTGGAGTCTCCAGCGGCAACTGCCGGTGCTAGCGGTTCTTTCGACAGCACGTCATTAAGAATTATGTGGTCATTTGGCTGGGGCAGATTGCTGCGACGGGAGAGCAGTTGGGAGCGATCGGATGTGATGGCTTGACATCGGCCTTGGGTATAGGTGGCGTAGGCAGCGTTGATGTCCTCAAAAACTACGGGTTTATAGGTGATATTCCGCTGTCGCATTTGATCTGTCAGGTTCTGTTCGTTGGTGGTGCCTGTCTGGGTGCAGATGGCTTTATCCTTCAGGTCTGACAAGGATTTAATGCCACTGTTCTGGCGAACCATTATACCTTGACCGTCATAAAAAACTACAGGAGCAAACTCCATGCCCACGGACGTATCGCGGCTCATTGTCCAACTGGTGTTGCGACTCAGGACGTCCACTTCCCCAGTTTGCAGAGCTGTAAACCGCTCTTTAGCGTTCAACTTGCGGTATTCTACGGCGTCTGGGTTATCAAACAGAGCCGCCGCGATCGCACGGCACACATCTACGTCTAGTCCAGAGTATTTGCCATCCTTCCCCAAAAAGCTAAAACCCGGCAATTCCCCGCTGACGCCGCACATTAGCTTGCCACGGCTTTTGATTATATCGAATCGACTTTTACCCTGTTGTCCTGTACTCGTGCCACCAGTCGAAGTAGTCTGTCCTGACTGCCCACTACAGGCGACTAATGAAAAGAGTAAGGGTAGGGTGGCTAGTAAAAAACACCATTTACGCATATATGTTTAACTATTCCCTAAAGAACTGATGCCCTGAAATTGTGTAATATTACCAAGCCACTGTCAGCAACCCACAATTGTGCAATTTTGTCAACCTTGATCGCTTCCTATAGCCGAATGATATCTTATTCACTCAAAGGTACAAAGTCATAGCCAGTATCAGACTTATTACCCGGATCAACCCTGACTAACATTACTGCCCCTGCGCGATCGCCATCAGGCAGAAACTTAATTGTTCCCGTCGCGCCATAAGCTCTCAACCGATTAGACAGAGCTTCTTGCAACCCATTGCGAGTATTACTCTGTTTTAAACCTGAGATAATAGCTTGAGTAGCATCATAAGATTCAGCCGTGCGCCAACTTACTTGTCCACCCCATAATTTCGCAGCATTATTAGGAAACGGATTTCCTGGAAACGCTTTGGGATGCCAAGGAACTGTCAGCACCATGCCGTTAACATTCCCCTGCCCTAACTGCAAAGTTTTGAAGGTGTACATTACAGAGTAGCTCAATATTAATAGCCTACTTTTATTAGATCGTGCTATCTCCACAGCTTGACCTAATTTGTTCACAGAAGGCACTAATAATATACCATCTGCCCCAGCACTATTAGCCTGAGATACCGCCCGATCGGGACTGAAATTTGGGTTAGAAAAATCACAGTTGGTGCGGGTAATTTTTCCTCGATCGGCCTCTACATACGAGGTAAATTCTTTTGTGACCGACTTACTTGCTTTGTCTTGTGAATCGGCACAAATGGTAATATTAGTGAGACGAGCAGTTTTAATGGCATAATCAGCTAGGGTTTTAGCTTCAACACTACTGCTGGGAACGGTGCGGAAGATATAACTGCCGATTCCAGTCAGTTCCTTAGCAGTACTGGTGGGGGAGATCGTCACTAAACCTCCGTGTTGATATATGGAAGCGGCGGCAATTGAAACATCGCTAGAGTTGTGCCCTACTACCGCTAATACAGTGGAATCAGAGACAAATTCACCAGCAAGTTCTCTGGCAGCATTAGGATCGTTATTATCATTGGCAATTTCCACCTGTAACAGGTTACCATTAATCCCACCGTAGCGATTCACTTCTTCTTGAGCCTGAGCTACACCCCGCAGGATCTCCAGAGCTACATTTAAATTAGCACCGATAGGAACGCTTACAGCAATTTTGAGGTGTGGCAAGGCAGCAACCCTAGCATTGTTTAGGTAAATTAAAGCCTCCGGATCGTTAGGATGTTGTTGCAGGGACGATTGGAACTTAGCAACGGCTGTTGTAAAATCGCCTCTAACAAAGGCTTCTACTCCTGCTTCTTTATCGGAGTTAGTGTCAGCCGTTACTAAAATAGTGCCTCCTAAACTTATTGCAGAAACTGGAGGAGTTTGATTTTGATTAAAGGGCGATGGGAAGCCCGTTAAAGCCCGTGCATAGGGGTCTGTAAGCCACCAATACCCAATCATCAGCATCCCGGCGGTGATAAACAGCGAATAAATAATCAACTTGAATTCATGTTGTTGTGTCATAACTATTATTAGTCATGTGGAAATTGGAAGCTGAGTCAGGGAACGAGAAGAAAAGTGTGATTTCTCGTTCCTGCGCAGAGCCTAGGAGCGATAAAACCAGATTTGGAGCCTAATTAAATCGCATTTGGTATTATCGGTTGATGGTGATGGTAAAACCTAGTTGTTTTTCCAGCTCCCTGATTAGCTCGGAAAGATTAACCATCTCTTGTCCTTGAACCGAGTGGATTTTCAAATTACACAGCGAGAGAGTTTTTGGCTCGGACATATCCTCGCCAGCCCAAAAATCGGAATCAGGATAGACAGGGCGACCCTGGAAAACTTTCATAAGTTTAACGCGCTCCCAAGGGAGACACAGACGAATTGTTTAACAGCTGGAACGAATTGAAAAACCTTTGGACATTGTCTTGATTTGTCACGGCCATCATCATGTAAAGCCGTTGTCCGACCACATATATCCTACCCGTGCCACCCAGAAAACTCTTGTAGGTGAATTGAAATTATTGCCCTGGATAGCCATTGAGCGAAATGCTTTTGGAGGAGAGCAACTTACCATCAAGTTCACTCATCAACGCCCCTGGCGCAAATTCCAGAATCTTGCTTATTTGGCTGGAACTTAGTTTACCAGCTTGAGGAATGTCTGTGTAAGATAATAGATATAAGCCTTCTTCGCCCTCAACCGTCACCAGGTAAGCATCATTTTTCTTCTCCTCGGTGGGTTTACCAGGCAATGACACAGAGAAATTACCCCGAGACGAAGCAAACTGCTGCCAGTCCGATTCAGCCATCAGGTTGGGCTCAGTGGTGACAGATTGAACGCTGGGTTTTTGGGGTGCAAAATTAGCAGCTCCTGCTGGATTTGCTAGGCAGAAGGAAGACAAAAGGGCACAGGCAGCGAGAATTCTTAGCTGGTATTGGATGTTTCCCTTACCAGACTTGGTTGTAAACTGGTGAAGCATAGCGAGACTACCTACATAATTAACTTGTGGACTTCTATTTAGATATCAGGCAGATTCCTGGGATGTGATTCCTTTCTTTACAAATCTTTACAAACTGCAGGGATGCGCCGTGTTTGCTTCAGAGTTATATCGTTTGGGGTTGTCGGTTTTATGCAAGCTGGTTATGGCATGA
>CASBRB010000309.1 GCA_949127975.1 Oscillatoriales cyanobacterium PMM_0019
AGGGGCACCCCCTACCCCCGTGGTTGCCCCTCTCCCTTGAGGCAGAGCCTCAAAGCTTCGTTCCCAGGCTCTGCCTGGGAACGAGAAAACGATGTGTTTTTGTAATATCATAATACGCTTAAACCTACGCAACTTATGACTAATCTAGCTGGCTACGAAGTTATTACCCAAATCCATGAAAGTGCCAATTCGATAGTGTATCGGGGACGGCGGAATGTGGGTGATAATGAACCTGTTATCCTCAAAGTTCTCAAACAAGAATATCCTACGCCAGAACAAATTACCCGATATAAGCGGGAATATGAGATCGTTCAGTCTTTAACAATAGATGGTGTCACTAGAGCCTATAGTTTACAAAAATATCAAAACACCTTAGTAATGATTCTAGAAGATTTTGGCGCACAATCATTAAAAAAAATGATGGCTGTAAACAATTTTACTTTGTTAGAGTTTCTCCAAATTGCTTTAAGAATTACTGAAATTTTAAGCCAGATTCATTCTGCTAATATCATCCATAAAGATCTGACACCTGATAATATTATTTTCAACCCGAAAACTGGGATATTGAAAATCATTGATTTTGGAATATCTACAGTTTTATACCGCGAAAACCCAACGATTACAAATCACACTGTACTGGAAGGTACCTTACCCTATATATCGCCGGAGCAAACCGGTAGAATGAATCGATCGCTCGATTATCGCTCTGATTTTTACTCTTTAGGAGTTACCTTTTATGAACTGCTCACCCATCAACTACCTTTTAATACTAACGATCCAATGGAGTTAGTGCATTGTCATATTGCTAAACAGCCAGTACCACCCCATGAGTTGAATCCAGAAATTCCTTCTTCAGTTTCAGATATAGTTATGAAGTTGCTAGCAAAAACTGCTGAAAAAAGATACCAAAGTAGTTGGGGTATTCAAGCAGATTTACGCTCATGTTTGAATCAATTAGAAACGAACGGCGCTATTTCAGAATTCACTCTGGGCGAACAAGATATTTCTGACAAATTTCAAATTCCTCAAAAACTATATGGCAGGAAGCGAGAAGTTGAAACATTACTGACTGCTTTTGAGAGAGTAAGCTCTGGCACAGTGGAGATGATGTTAGTTACTGGTTATTCGGGCATCGGTAAGTCAGCGCTGGTGCAGGAAATTTATAACCCAATTACCAGGCATAGAGGTTATTTTATTTCCGGTAAATTCGATCAGTTTCGCCGGAATATCCCCTACAGTGCGATCGTTAGTACTTTCCAGTCATTAATCCGGCAACTATTAACCGAAAGTGCAGAGGCGCTCTCCCTATGGAAAGAAAAACTCCAACGCGCCTTAGGACCTAATGGGCAACTCATTATCGATGTAGTCCCCGAAGTAGAGCTGATTGTTGGACCTCAACCTGATGTTCAAAAGCTAGGACCAGAGCAGTCTAAGAACCGCTTTAATTTACTGTTTCAAAACTTCATTCGAGTTTTTTGCTCTCCTGCACATCCCTTAGTCATTTTTCTGGATGATTTGCAATGGGTTGACTCAGCCACGCTCAAATTAATAGAAATAATTATGACAGATGAGGATATGCGTTATCTGTTTCTGATTGGAGCTTATCGGGATAACGAAGTGGACGCCACACACCCATTGATGATGACTGTGAACTCGCTCCACAATAAAAGAGCCATCATTAACCAAATCACCTTATTTCCCTTGCAACTCGAACAGATTGCCCAACTGATTGCCGAAACTTTACATAGTGACACTGAATCAGTAAAACCATTGGCATCCCTTGTCGAGCATAAAACCCAAGGTAATCCCTTTTTTATCAATCAATTCTTGAAAACATTGTACGCCGAAAATCTACTGAGGTTTATACTGAATGCGTGGCAATGGGACATAGCTCAGATTGAAGCTTTGGAAATTACTGAAAATGTAGTAGATTTGATGATAGGAAGGTTAAAAAAACTACCCGATTCAACACAGCTAGTTTTACAGTTGGCGGCTTGTGTAGGTAATCGGTTCGATTTAAACACTCTTGCTATTATTCATAAAGAATCAGTAGCCCAAACCTTTGAAAACCTTTTGCCAGTAATTCAATTAGGCTTAATCCTGCCCACTTCCGATTTTAAACCTACTTCATTAGAAATAAGTAAAGCTGATTTAGTCATTGATAATTACAAGTTTCTCCACGACCGAGTACAACAGTCAGCTTATGCCTTGATCCAGCAAAAACTTCAAAAGTCAGTTCACTTGGAAATTGGTCAGTTGTTACTGGCAAATATTTCTACAGAGTCCCGTACAGAAAGAATTTTTGAAATCGTCGATCATTTGAATATAGGTCGGGAATTAATTACAGATGACCGACAAAAACTTGAATTAGCAACTTTGAATTTAGCAGCCGGACAAAAAGCCAAAGACGCATTGGCTTATGCTGCTGCTTTACAATATTTAACGGTGGGAATGGAAAGTTTACCGGGCGATATTTGGGCAGAAAATTATGCTCTCGCTTTCACACTACACAAAGAACGAGCAGAGGTTGAGTATCTAAACGGCAACTTTGAGCAGTCTGAAGCTTTGATTAAAATTATGTTGTCTCACGCCAAATCAGCTATTGAAAAGGCAGAAGTACACAATATGCTGATTGTGCTGTATACACTGCTGGCTAAATACGAAGAAGCGATTCAAGCAGGGCGAAAGGCTCTTAGTCTATTAGGTATTGATTTGCCGGAAAAGTTAGAGGATTTGCAAGTATCACTGACTTTAGAACTTGCTGAAGCAAAACTTTTTTGTGCAGATAAAGAAATTGCTTCTTTAATCGATAAAGATAAAATGACAGAACCACAGCAACAAGTTGCATTGAAGTTGTTGGGGAATATGGGACCACTGACTTTCTTTTCTCACCAAGAACTATGGAAGATGACTGTAGTCAAAGCAATTAATCTTTCTTTTAAATATGGTTTGGTTGCGGGAGGCTCGTATTGCTACTCTTGTTATGGAATTATTCTGAGTGCTATGTTGGGAGATTATCAGTCTGGCTATGATTTTGGTCTACTATCGCTAAAGCTGAGTGAAATTTCTAATAACCTAGCTCAAAACTGCCAAGATAGCGTGATATTTGCTAATTATTTAAATTGCTGGTTAAACCATATAAAAACTACCAATGTTATTAACAATGAAAGTTATCAGGTGGGTTTGCATTCTGGAAATTTACAATGGGCAGGATATAATCGAATGTTTCAGACCATCACGCTTTTTTACCAAGGTGTAAATTTAGCATCTACCCTCAATGATATTTCTAATTTTATGCTGTTTTGCCAAAAGACAAAAAATCAGTGGGCAACCGATATAATGCTGGCTAATCAGTTAGCAATTTATCACCTGAGAGGGCAACATAATGAAGTGAAAGAATCGGAATATTTAGTAAAATTTTATCAACATAAAAGTATGGCGGCTGTCTGCGAGTATCATGTTTTAAAAACTCAGGTATTCTACATTTATGAACAATACCAGGCAGCAAAAAACTGGGCATTTTCTGCATTAGAACTACTTAACTATCTGATGGGACATATATCTAGCTCCCACCATAATTTTTACTACTCCCTCATTCTAACAGCACTTTATCCAGCCGCTTCAAAAGCAGAGCAAAAACATTACTTGGAAACCGTGGCAGTTAATCAAAAACAAATGAAGATTTGGGCAGAGCAATGCCCGGAAAATTTTTTGCACAAGTACCTGTTAGTAGAAGCGGAAATTGCCCGGATTTATGGTAAAGTCGCATCAGCTATGGACTTGTACGATCGCGCTATTGAATCAGCTAGAGAGTATGAATTTACCCAGAATGAAGCCTTGGCGAATGAACTGGCGGCTAAGTTCTGGTTAGCTCAAGGCAAAGAGGAGTTTGCCAAACTTTATATGAAGAAGGCTCACTATGGATATCAACTTTGGGGAGCTTTCGGCAAAGTCAAAGATTTAGAAGAAAAATTCCCATATTTACTTGCAAAAACTACTGTTGATTTGGAAATTAGTAATACAATTACTACTCTTCCTACAAGGAACGCAAATTCTAATCCTTTAGATTTGAATACTGTAGTTAAAGCTTCTCAAGCAATTTCTAGTGAGATTGTGCTGAGTAGCCTCTTGAATAAGTTAATGAAAATTGTTATTGAAAATGCCGGAGCTCAATTAGGATTATTTTTGACAAAACAAAATGATGTTTGGGTAATTGAGGTAGAAGGCACTGTTGACAGAGAGAATATGACAGTGCTACAGTCTCTGAATTTTGGAACTAATCGGTTTGTGCCCCTTTCCATAATCTACTATGTAGAAAGAACTAAAGAAAATTTAGTAATAGACGATGGTAGCAGTGACGAAAGATTTTGCAACGATCCATATATTTTATCTAACCAGCCCAAGTCTATCTTGTGTTCGCCGATTATTTATCAAGGTAAACTAACTGGTATTCTTTATCTCGAGAACCAACTAATTACAGGAGTTTTTACTCCCCAAAGATTGAAATTATTAAACTTACTGACAGCTCAAGTAGCAATTTCTCTGGAAAATGCTAAATTATATACTGGGTTGCGAGAATTTAATGAAACTTTAGAAACCCAAGTTGCCTCGCGCACTGCTCAATTAGCAGCAGCCAATACGGAGCTTGACTCGTTTTCCTATTCGGTTTCCCACGATCTTCGCGCTCCATTACGTCATGTGGGTGGTTTTGTCAATGCCCTGGCGCAACATCTCCAACGTACTGGGGCAAGTGCCGATCCGAAAGTGACTCACTACCTCAAGGTAATCCACGATAGCAGCCAAAAAATGGGACAGTTGATTGATGGTTTACTCACACTCTCACGGATGGGTAGACGGCAGTTGGAAAAGCAACCTGTCAACCTGCTCACCTTAGTCCAAACAGCGATCGCCCTAGCTAAGTCCCAAATAGCCGATCGTGCTATAGAATTTGTTGTAGGGGACTTGCCGACCGTGATGGGGGATGCTACTCTACTTCAACAGGTCTTTACCAACCTGCTCGACAACGCTGTTAAGTTTACTCGCGATCGATCCCCAGCCAGGATTGCTGTTGGTATATTAGAAGATAACACTATTTTTGTTAGAGATAATGGGGTTGGCTTTGATATGGCATACGCCGATCAGCTTTTTGCCGCCTTCCAGCGGTTGCATTCGGAAACATCGTTTGAAGGAACAGGGATTGGATTAGCAATTGTACAGAGAATTATCCATCGGCATGGCGGTACAATTTGGGCAGAAAGCCAACCCGACGTAGGAACTACCTTTTACTTTAAAATTGATGCCAGCCCAGAGGAATAGATAGTGGTGCCAATTGAACCGACTAATATTTTATTAGTAGAAGACGACCCCTTAGATGTAGAACTAATTATATTAGCTCTCGAATCCTACAATTTTGTTAATCATATTGATGTGGTAGATGACGGCGAAAAAGCCCTGCATTACTTAATAGGTAGGAAAGAACAACCCCCCACCAATCCTCTACCAAAACTGGTTTTGCTAGATTTAAAACTACCAAAAATCAGCGGATTTAAAGTTTTAGAGGCGATTCGCGCTCATCCTCGCACCCAGAATTTAGTTGTAGTTGTCATGACATCGTCTCAAGAAGATAAAGACTTAAAATCTTGTTATAAATTAGGAGTCAATAGTTATATTGTTAAACCATTAGATTTTACAGAATTTACCGAAGTTGCCCGCCAAATGGGCTTTTACTGGATGATGTTGAACAAGCCACCTCTGCAAAATTAAATTTTATTCATCAAAATGGCAAACTTATTTATCAGAAATGAGCCAGAAAAAATCCCCCAGCAACCACTCTACTTGCTGATAGTGGAAGACACAATAATGGATGTAGAACTGATTACGATCGCCTTAGAAACAGCAGGTGTAAACTTTACCTACGATCAAGTCGATACAGCCGTTGCTTGCCAAGAACTGCTACAAGCGCAAAGTTATGATGCGGTATTGTCAGATTATCGCCTACCGACCACCAATGGCTTGCAGGTGTTGAAATTGTTGCAGCAATCCCGGCAAGACATACCATTGATATTAGTTACAGGTACTTTGGGGGAAGAGGCGGCGGTTGAGTGTATTAAAGCTGGAATGACCGACTATGTGATGAAAGAACGGTTGTTTCGCTTGCCGAGTGTTTTAGCCAGATCCCTGACAGAATTTGAGTTAAGGCGTCAAAAGCAGACAGCGATCGCTCAACTACAATCTTCAGCTTGGCGCGAGGCGACAATTAACCGCATTGTCCAAATGATGCGAGGAACGCTGGTACTAAATGAAGTTCTGCAAACAACGGTAGATCAACTGCATGAAGCACTGCACGTAAGTCGCTGTCTGATTTTTAAACCCTCACCCGATGGTGAAATGAGAGTCTGCCACGTCAGCGAAGCCACTATTGAACGTCAGCACTTCATAGGTATTAATTGTAAAATCGCTCAATATCACCGGGATATGTTGGAACGAGGCTCTCCCTTGGTTTTAGATCGGATTAGCTCTAACTTGCCACCTGAATGTCAGGATTTAGCTCAGAAATATAACATTAGCTCCCTGATGGTTGCACCTTTGCGATATCAGCAGTCATTTTTGGGAGGGATTACCTTACATTATGACCAGGAACGAGAATGGAGCTTAGATGAATTGGCACTGTTGACAGCGATTGCCGATCAATGCGCGATCGCTATCCATCAAGCCCAACTGTACGAGCAAGCACAAACTGAACTTGCCGAACGCAAGAGAATGGGGGAGGCACTGCGGCAAGCAGAAGTCAAATATCGCAGCATCTTTGAAAACGCACTTGAAGGTATTTTTCAGGTTACGCCAGAGGGACATTTCCTCAGTGCTAATCCAGCACTAGCTCGCATCTACGGGTATGAATCGCCAGAACAACTAATTTTCCACCCAGACAACCTCTGGGCGCAGTTGTATGTTGACCCCCACCGCCTTAACGAATTCATTGCCGCCATGCAGCAACAAGGTGAGGTGTCCTGCTTTGAGTGCCAAATTTATCGCTGTGATGGCAGCACTATTTGGATTTCACAGAATGCACGGGCTGTTGGCAATGAAACTGGCAGATTAATTTACTACGAGGGTTCGGTTGAGGATATCACAGAACATAAACAGACAGAATCTCTACTGGTGGGGCAAACTAGAATGCTGGAGTTGCTGGTTAATGATGCCCCCCTAACTCAGGTGCTGGACGTTTTGTGTGAGATGGTTGAAGCCCACTCGGAAGGTTTGATGTGTAGTATCTTCCTAACAGATAAAAGCTCCGTCAGCTTGCGGTGTGTGGCAGCTCCGAGTTGGCATTCAATCCCCAAATCGACATCAATTGAGTTTGATCTAGCCCATGCCTGTTGGTCAACTCCCATCGTTTCTGAAAGCGGTAAAATACTGGGAACCTTTACCATGTATTCCCGCCAGCCTCGGCAGCCTACTCCACGAGAGTGCAAAGTCCTGGAAATTGCCACTCGTCTAGCAGGAGTGGCTATCGAGCGCAAGCAAGCAGAGCAACAACTGCAATATGATGCCTTCCATGACTCACTCACCAATCTCTACAACAGAGCTTGGTTTATGAAGCAGCTACAACAGGCGCTCAAGCAATTCCAATCCCAGTCGGGCTATGGGTTCGCCGTGCTGTTTTTGGACTTGGATGAATTTAAGGTAATTAACGATAGTCTAGGGCATTTAGTTGGCGATCGACTTTTGGTAGCGATCGCTAGCAGGTTGCAGGATTGCCTAAACTCAAACCACACCGTTGCTCGACTGGGTGGGGACGAATTTGCCATATTGATCGAAAATGTCACCGATCTTAATCAAGTTGGTCGTCTGGCGGAGCAATTAAAGCAATATGTAAAGATACCTCTAACGATAGATGCAATAAATATTTTTCCTAGTGTCAGCATTGGTATCGCGCTGAGTGCAGCCAACTACAAGCAACCAGAAGAACTACTAAGGGATGCTGATATTGCCTTGTATCGAGCCAAGCAGCAAGGAAAAAACCGTGCAGTCGTCTTCGATAGAACCATGCACGAGCAGGCTCTAGCTCGACTAGAGTTAGAAACAGCCCTAAGACAGGCAATTGAGCGCCAAGAACTGCTGCTACACTATCAACCAATTATCTCACTTCACACGGGTAAAATAGTCGGCTTTGAAGCGCTAGTTCGCTGGCAGCACCCCGAACGGGGTTTGATTTCTCCCTCCGAGTTTATACCCATCGCCGAGGAAACAGGGCTGATTATTCCTCTCGGTTGGTGGGTGTTGCGCGAAGCTTGCCACCGACTGCAGGTGTGGCAAGTACAATTTCCCTATAACCTGCCATTAAAAATGAGTGTCAATTTATCCGGTAAGCAGTTTGCTCAAACTAATTTAGTCGAGCAGCTTAATAAGATTTTATTAGAAATGGGCTGCGAACCCGAAAATCTCAAACTGGAAATCACTGAAAGCACACTCATGGAAGGTGGTAAATTAGTAGTCAAAATGATGGAGCAGTTGCAAAAGTTAGGAATTGAGTTGTGCATTGATGACTTTGGCACTGGCTACTCTTCATTGAGTCGGCTGCATCAGTTGCCTATCAATACTTTGAAAATCGATCGCTCCTTTGTCAGACGAATGGGTGATAACTCGGAAAACACGGAGATTGTGCGCAGCATTGTGTCTCTAGGTCACAATTTAGGGATGGATATCATTGCTGAGGGCGTGGAGGAATCCCCGCAGTTAATTCTACTAAGGGAACTCGAATGTGAGTATGGGCAAGGTTATTTGTTTGCCAAACCGCTGTCACATCAGGCTGCAGCTAATTTAATTACTGCTTCCCCACAGTGGTAAGTTTGGAGAAGGCAGCTATGCTGAAGCTACAATATTAACGATTTTTTTTGACGCAAAGGGCGCAGAGATGGAAGAAGTTTCTTTTTCTCACTTCAATTTTTAATTGGTTTAATTGTAGCAAGTTTTGAATGACCAATGACATATGTATCAAAACGTACCAAACTCTACGGCTAAATCCGTTATGGTCAAGATATCGGAAGTGAGATTAGCCTACACCAGTATGCGGATAGAACAGTTACAAGCCTTTCTAGTTGTGGCTGAAACAACGAGTTTTCAGCAAGCGGCGCAAAAATGTGGCGTTAATCAATCCACCATCAGTCGTCAAATTCAAGGACTGGAAGCAGCTCTCGGTTTGTCTCTGTTTCATCGCACGAACCAGGCAAAGTTGACAGTGGCAGGAGAGCGCTTTTTGCCCCGCGCTCGCAAAATATGTCAGGAATGGCAGAATGCTACCCAAGAGTTAGAGGATTTGTTGGCAGGGAAGCAACCAGAACTCTGTATCGCAGCGATTCACTCTGTCTGCGCCCACTACCTGCCCCCGATGTTACAAAAATTTTGCCGCGACTATCCTGCTATACAGTTGCGAGTCACTGCCTTGGGCAGCGATCGCGCCCTGAAAGTCCTCCGCGATGGTATGGTAGATGTGGCGATCGTCATGAATAACCGCTTTCTCACCACTGCTCCAGAAATGGTGGTTGAAGTCCTCTACAATGAGCCGATCGAAATCTTGATGGCGGCTAATCATCCCTTGACTAAGTATGAACAGGTACCTTGGTCAGAATTGGTAAAATACCCGCAAGTGGTGTTTAAAGATGGCTACGGTATGCAACGCTTGGTGCAAGAGCGATTTTTACAGCAGGGAGCTACTCTGCAAGCTGTTCTGGAGTTGAATACTCTTGATGCCTTTCGTGGTGTCGTGCGTCAGGGAGAACTGATTGCTATGTTGCCACAGTCGGCGGTGTTCGATGCCCAGAAAGACCCCACTTTAGCTGTTCGCTCTATTGCCACAGAATCGGCTTCACCAACAGGCGAGATTGCTGAGTCCCTAACAGATATGGGCTTGACTCGCCAAGTCGTCTTGGTAACTACGCAAGACAGGCTGCAAATTCCCCCAATTAAGCACTTTTGCCAACTGGTGCGAGAACTAGCCAAGTCGCCAGTGCAACAGATGAGTAAAATTGAGGTCTTCCCCGATCCAAAGATACGGGAATTCCGGCGAGTTAACCCATCCTTCCAGAAAGTTGGCGTTAAAAACTAGATTCGATCGAACGTCATTACAGAATAGTTAAATATGTATCCACAGATTCCGAAGGTAAAACCCGCAAGGTTTGTTTCTGTAAATCAGGTTCCAAACCCAACGCCTCTAAGGGAATTACTCCCAGCAAAGCATCCCGCCCTCCTGGTAGTTCCAAACACTCAAAAGTTCCTTCCCGCCCACCAACTAAAATTTTGGCATCCTGAAAAATTTTTGCCTTGCTGATCCCATTGGCAGTAGAGACATCTACTTCCTTGAGTAATTCTAGCCCCAGTTGGGCAATAATTTCTGGTGGCAGGCATAATGTTGTTGCCCCAGTATCTACTAATACATTTTTCAATGTGACAGAGCGGACTTTGCTGACAGGGATTGTCCCATCTTTGACTCTGATTTGGTCGGCACGATTGATGATAGTGAGAGTTATCAGAACTTTTCCCATAGTTGTTGTGTTATTGCTCATAATGCAAACACCTCATCAATTGGAGAATTCCACATCATTTTATATCATTTCCGCTTACATCAGAATTATTGTAGACTTCGCCATAAGCCCTCAGCTCGTAGCTTCCTTTGCGCCCTCTGCGTAAACCTTTGCGCCGCAATGCGATTAAAAATATTTAATTCAGTGTTAGCCATGAGTCATGCTTTTAGAGAATTGTTGAAAAAAGTGGGTAGCGGCTCTCACACCGGTGAGAATTTAAGTCGCTCTGAAGCAGCAGATGCCATGAGAATGATGCTGCTTTCTGAAGCAACTCCGGCGCAGATTGGAGCTTTTCTGATTGCCCACCGGATTAAGCGCCCAACTGGGGAAGAATTAGCAGGAATGCTAGATGCCTACGAGCAGTTCGGACCAAAACTGCAACCTTGCTCCCGTCATCAGGAGCCGATAATAGTTTTGGGCACACCCTACGATGGACGCGAGCGCACTGCACCTGTCACTCCCTTAACTGCTTTAATCCTTACTTTAGTTGGGCAGCCAGTGGTGATGCATGGGGGCGATGTCATGCCCACTAAGTACGGCGTCCCTCTGATTCACATCTGGCAGGGGTTGGGGATTAATTGGGCGAGCCTCTCACTCCCACAAGTCCAGCAAGTGTTCGACTCTACCGGATTGGGATTTGTCTATCTCCCCCACCATTTTCCTCTTGCCTATGGTTTAGTAACATATCGCGACCAAATTGGCAAGCGTCCACCACTGGCAACTATGGAATTAATCTGGTGTCCCTACGCGGGTGATGCTCACATTGTTTCGGGGTATGTCCATCCCCCTACCGAAACTATGTTCCAAGATGCTTATGCGTTGCGAGGACAAAAGTATTTTACTACTGTCAAAGGCTTAGAGGGTAGTTGCGATCTGCCGCGCGATCGCACTTCGATCGTCGGGCTGGCTCAACCTGATGCCGTTCCCCCCTTGGAGCGTCTGCTGTTGCATCCTCGTGACTACGGCTTTGCTGGCAATGAAGTTCCTCTAGACTCCCTCACGGATTTGGTAGCACAGATGCACTCAGTATTGGAAGGTAAACCCTCAGAACTAATGTCAGCAGCTATCTGGAATGGCGGATTTTACCTTTGGCGTTGCGGCATCTGCCCAGATATAAAATCCGGCTTGGCTGAGGCAGAAAACTTATTTACTAGCGGAAAAGTTGCTCAAAAATTAGCGGAAATTAATCAATTTGTCAACTCTCTAAAGCTAGCTTAAAACGCAGGATTCACTAGCAGCTCGTCATAGAAGCGCACTTCGAGTACATGATTGTGCGCGTCTACTATGACAACCTTGGGACGGTAGGAAGGCAATTCTTCTGGTCCTAACTGTGCGTAGGTCATGATAATTATGCGATCGCCTTTCATGCCCAACCGTGCCGCAGCACCGTTGAGTTCAATCGCCCCGGAATTTGCTAGGGCAGCGATGGCATAGGTAATAAATCGCTCCCCATTATTAACATTCACCACTTGCACCTGCTCGTAAGGTAAAATCCCTGCGGCATCGAGCAAAGTTCGATCGATACTGATACTACCCATGTAGTTCAGATTAGCTTCGGTAATGGTGCAACTATGAATTTTTGCTAAAAGGAGCGTGCGCTGCATAAGAAGGGGGAAGGGGCAGGGGGCAGCTCACAAGGGTACGTTTTTAATATTTGGGTCTTTCTCAGACAAGGAAGACAGGTAGAGGGGGTAGATGGGGAAGATTTGTCAACGAGAGAATAGGCTTTTCACCTCCTTGTCTACTTGTCTTCCTTGTCATCCTTGTCTCGTTACTACCCATTTGTAAAAAACCTACCCTTGTG
>CASBRB010000310.1 GCA_949127975.1 Oscillatoriales cyanobacterium PMM_0019
AAAACTGATTAAAATCTCTTGGCTTTGTGCGGAACCGAAGATTTTTTTAAAGGCATAATCGACCTTGGGACTGATAAATCTCATCTTTTTTCTCCCTTTTTAGTCCGCTTGGGCTTGACATTTGTGTGATGGTGTTACCAACAAGCGCTGTATTTCTCCATGAGAGCGGCATGAGCTGCTTGAGGTCAGCAACATCCTCATCTTACCCATATATTAGCACATGGCGCGGGTGGGGCGATCGAGAATTCCAGTCAGGCGATGCTACGATGAGTTTCTAATTCATTAAGTACACCTTGTGCTATGTTTAAAAACCTCACATACTCTCCTCTGTATCTTCGTCCATACCTTCAGCTATGTTGGCTTCGTTCAGCGGCTTCGGCGAATACCACCTCTGCGCGAGAGTTAACAATTGCCAAAGCTGGATCGTGACAAGTACAGGATAAACCAATATAGTTTCTGGCCATATATATTTACTGATGAGACTAATCCGATAATTGTATATAATTGTAGGTTGGGTTGAGCGGTAGCGAAACCCAACATCACCATCCCAAAGAGTTGGGTTTCGTACCTCAACTCAAATCAGAGGGTACCGGGGCGGGCTGGTGCGTAGACATTGGAGGCTGCGTTCCCTTGAGGTGGAGGCAGAGCCTCTATCAACTTCGTTCCCAGGCTCTGCCTGGGAACGAGAAAAAAGTCAGAGGAGTTTTGCTTCATCTCACGAATTCGCGTTGCTCCCAAAACCTTCGCTCTTTGTCTAATAATGCCTAAAAATTTTGGAGCAGATACAATATGGAGGCTCATGAACCGCACGGGGAACATGATACACGCGGGGAAATTTACAGAGGATGGTTAATTGTCTTGATTCCCCTGGAGGACTGCTTTTTTTATGAAATTCACAGCCCAGAGGGGTACATCAACCGCAATCTGAAGTTTTTTGAGACGCCAGCAGATGCGATCGCATCTGCCAGAAGAGATATTGATGGAGTTATGGAAATTTTTATGGAGTAGTCAGTAAATCGGAGTAAAACTTAGAAAATTGCACCCTCCAGCCTGCCCGGACGGCTGTACGCGATAGCGAAGCGCTGCTGCCAAGCAGATCGCACGGCCCAAGTCCGGAGTAAGGGGTGCGGAATGTGGGTTTGAAACCTAGATAAATCAAGGGGTTTCAGCCACTAATGCCGGAAATGCATGTATCTCGGCTCAACGTCAATTAGGATTCCACAATTGCATAACAATATGCGTTCCAGTTACTCAGCACCGATCTACCCCAACGAAAAGTCTGGTGGATACAAAATAACTGTAATGTCTATTGGAATAATGGTAAGTCTCTTTAAAAGTTCATAGTCAATAAAAAATTCTCCACTTTTTCTTTCGGAAAAAAAACTGCAGTAAATCTCAATTTTACTGACTTTTGAAATATCCTCAAATTCATTTTTACGAGCCTCAATAAAAGAAAGTAATTGTTCGATATGTGCTTGAAAAGGCTCTGATTCATCCAGATTGGTACAAAGAACCCAAGTTGATGCTGTTCTGATGAGCCTGTTAGGATGGCGAGGATTTATTGGAGTACCTTTTTCATGCGCTTCTGATGGTTGTGTTTTCAAGATATTTGTTATTTCTTCAGCTTTTAAAGTTTCGCTCATCATACATAGACTAGCGCGATAATACGAGTTATTTTCATCAGTCATGTCAGTCATGTATTGTCATAGGTATAGCAAGTTGTTTGTCCGTTTAGAGTTTCGCTCGGTAGGCGATCGTTGTTGTCGTAGTTGTAAGTTGTTACTCCTTGAGTCGAATCATTTTTAGTCAAACGGTTACCTACAGCATCCTAGGTGTAGCTAATGGTGCGATTTCCAGCAATAGGGTCAGTAATAGCTTCTTGGGTTAGTCGGTGCAGGGGGTCGTAAGTATATTGCTCTTGACAACCGTTAAGCTCCGAAACGGCAATTCGATCGCCCATTATCACCATAGTCATAATTATAGATGTCAACTACTTGTGACGTGCTTGTTGCAGAAGTTGAATAATTTGGGTGCTGCGTTTATTACTTTTTGCATACTTTATGTCTTCAAGAAATACCAAAGCTCCAGCATCAATCAACATTTGTAAAATTTCTTCACTAGGCTCGCCCCGCACTATTCCTTTGGTGGTTTGCTTCAAACGATGCTGCAAAGCATATCTTAAAGGTTTCTCTCCCGCATCATTAGTTTGATTTGGATTCGCTCCTGCCATCAGCAGGTAATGTACAATATCAGCATGCTGATATTGGCAAGCTAAATGGAGTGCTGTTTCGCCTGTAGAAGCTATGTAATTAACATCAATCCCGTTCTCAATAGCCTTTAGGATTTGTTCGCGATCGCCTTTTTTTGCAGCATCGACGAAACTTTCTAGCAACTTGTTTCCTTTTTTCTGTCTATATCGAAGTCCTAGAGCCAAAGTTTTTTCAATTCCATCTTTAAGATCTAAGTCAGTCAAGGGTTCTAAGTAATTAAAAATTTCCTGCCAACCTTGTAGGGCGGCATAGAGTAGAGCAAAATTTCCTTTTCGATCCACTGCATTCACATTTGCTCCTTTATTCACTAGCCACTTGACCAATGGAAGATGCCCTGCATTTGCAATTGCCATCAAAATTGTTTCCCCATCCCCATTGTTGTCATGAACGTTAAAATCAATTTGCATTTGAATCAATTCCTTTAGTACATCAATACATGCTTGATGATATGGTTCTTGACCACTTCCTCCATACTGTTCATATTTTTTAAATACCAACTTAAAATAAAACATAACTGTGCAATCAATCTAAATTTGTTATGGGCAAGACAAACAAAACTACCTGTTTTTTAGTAAAAGCATCTTTTTTAGCTTTTTCAATAGCGCCTGTATCCCACATTCCGCACCCTCACTCCGGACTTGGGCGGCGCTTACGCACACAGCCGTCTAGGCAGGCTAGAGGGTGCAATTTTCTAAGTATAATGCTTAAACCATCTAGAGTTGTAAGTATAAATACTAACCATTACCATGACAATTTAATCGCATCCAAGCTTGATGCTAGATACCGACGATGCCCACCTGGGGAACGGATACAGGTTATATAGCAGGAGTCAGGAGTCAGCAAGTCTGCGAGTCTGCGAGTCAAGAGTAAAGCTTTTACTATGACTGGATTTGAGATTAAGAGAATGCCCTAACCGCCTTGCGCGGTTGCTATAATGCCTTATTCTGCCCACAGCGATAGGGTTTTCGGGTGGAATCCATATTGTGAGTGTACCTGCCTTGGAGTAAAGTACATAATTCCGATTTACTCCAATTTATCGCTATCTAGTGATACGACAGTACCAATACCATTAATATGTAGTATCTAACACTTCAAGACGTCCTTTGCCCAGGTTTTTAGCCCGGTACAATGCGGAGTCAGCGGTGCGTAGTAGTTTCATTGCCTGCTCCTGACTGGTACAGGAGGAGGAATCGAAACCAGAGCCTAGAGCAATGCCAATGCTGATAGTGATCGAAACTTCGTGTTCATCCAGGTGGAAAGGAATACTTAGTTCTTGATGGATTCTCTTGGCAACAGTGGTAGCCTTGCTGATGTCTAAGACATTGACGAGAAGGATAGTGAATTCATCTCCACCCAAGCGGGCAACTAGATCGTGGGATCGCACGCAGGTTTTTAAGCGGCGAGCAAGTTCCACTAAAAGCCGATCGCCGATTAAATGTCCCAAGCGATCGTTAATCAATTTGAAATCGTCTAAATCGAGATACAGAACGGCAAATTTGTACTCAAGGCATTCTTTGGCTTGCTCAACTGCCTGTAACAAGCGCTCCATAAATAAAGCACGGTTGGCTAGATTTGTTAATGCATCGGAAAAGGCGCGTTCGTGCAACTGCTCTTTAGCAGAAACACGCTGAGTGATATCTTCCACAGTGCCCTCGTAGTAAAGCAGCGCCCCGGTGGAAGAACGCACAGCACGAGCATTTTCTGAAATCCAAATCACGCTGCCGTCACGGCGATACACCTGGGACTCAAATTCGCAGACGATATCGTTTTTTTGCAGCAAGCCAATGAACTCAGCACGCCGATTGGGCTTGACGTATAGCTGATGCTCGATATCGGTGAGATATGTCATTAGTTCGGCGGGTGAGGAGTAACCATACAAACGTGCCAAGGCGGGATTAGCACAGATATAGTGCCCGTCGGCAGTGGTTTGGAAAATCCCCTCAATCGCATTTTCAAAAATACTGCGATATTTTAATTCTGCTTCTTGCAGAGCGATTTCGCATTGTTTACGCTGAATAATAGTTCCCAATTGCGCTGCTACGCAACTAACTAAATCAATTAATCGTTTATCTTTTTGGCGGGATTCAAACATAAAAAATGCCAGCACTGCTAACACCTTTTGGTTACAGATAATTGGAACACCAAACCCAGATTTTAGTCCCACTAACTGAGCAATTGGGGCACGGAGGAAAAGTCCGTCTGGAGTGTTGGAAACATCTGGTATCCACTCTGGCTGCCCGGATGCGGCAACTTTTCCTGGTAGCCCCATGCCTGGTGCAAATGTCCAATCTAGACTCTGTTGCCGAAATGAATCTAGAATGGGGGTGCTGTTGTACCAAGCTGAGCTAGATTCTAAAATGCCTTCGGAGTTGGGAATCCAAGCTTCGCCGTAATCCCAGCCAGTAGCTTCACAGAATTTGCGTAGTGCCACACCTAGGGCAGAGTGAAAATCTTCAGCGTCGGCGTGAGCGCCCATTGTTGTTTGCAGGAGCCGGATTTCTTCTTCTGCCCGCTTGGTTTGCGTAATATCGGTGATGAAGCCCTCCAGAGCTAGCAATTCTCCCGATTCAGTGAATATTCCCTGCCCTTGCTCCCAAACCCATTTTTCCTCGCCGCTAGCTGTGGCAATCCGATAGCAGAGCTGGAATGTTTTTAGCTCTTGCAATGCCGCTTGTACCTGGTGCCACACTTGCTCTCGATCGTCTGGATGGATTAGTTGGGCGTAAGAAAATTGCTGGTTTCCAATTAGCTCGGCGGCACTGTAACCAGTGAGTTGATAGCAACCAACACTGACAAACTCTTTCGTCCAATCTTTGTCGTTGCGGCTGCGGTATACCATCCCAGGCAAGTTACTCATGAGCGTCTTAAAAGTGGTGCTGGCACGCACTGCCTCATCATCTAGCGCTTGACTGTGGGGATCGATCGCCTGGAGGCTGATATCTGGGAAAATAGCTAGTACAGCCTGTTCTCCTTTAATAGTTAGCAACTGTAGCGATGCCACTGCCCTGGAGGAGTGCAGTTTCAGTTCAAAGTGGCTCACAAACCCCTGTGGGTACAGGGCAAGCAACAGGCGATCGACTTCCGCCTGCTGGGTGTATGAATATATTGTCTGCTTCTGGTTAGCGGCTTGTCCCTCTCCCGGTAAACCAAAGGTGGAGTGGTAATTTTTATTTGTGTAGAGGATGGTTCCATCGGCTACCCGGAACATGACTAGGGGGGCAGTGGTAGCTGAGAATAAAGCTGGAAATTCAGCTGAGCTCACGCACAACCAGCTTTCTTTTTGCATAGCTGTCAATATTTTTTTTAGTGAAACAGGAGTCAGGAGTCAGGAGTCAGGAGTCAGGAGTCTATGAGTGGATGGTGGGTGACGCACTTGAGCTAACCCACCCTACAAATAGGGTCTATGCTACAGTACTTAAACTATTGCGCTGACTGAGCTTGTACGGGGGTAGAGACATGTTCATGTCTTGTCGGTGAGACCTACACCGACTCTCAGGGCTAGCGTGCGATTGTAGCAACTAACGAGGGGGAACAAGTCGGTATTAAATAATTAAAATATGCTTCATTGATAAAAAACAGTCAATTACACTACATTTACTTATGGCGCAAGCCCTTCCCTTTTCCTTACCATCAAGCAAGATAACGCCCTACCTATTTTTGCTCCCAGCTCTGGGCATTTTAGCACTAACGGTTTTTTGGCCTGTAGCCCAAGCTTTTTACCTGTCGTTCACAGATGCCGACTTGCGCGAGATGCCGCGCTGGGTGGGTTTGGCTAATTTCCGGCGTCTTTGGGCAGATCCCGTATTTTGGCAGACGTTACAAAACACGCTGCTATTTCTTGTTGGGGTGGTGCCGATTTTGGTGATGGCACCCTTGGGATTAGCTATTTTAGTAAACCAGAAACTCAAAGGTATGCACTGGTTTCGAGCATTTTTTTATACTCCGGTGGTAATCTCAATGGTGGTTGCTGGTATTGCCTGGAAATTTCTCTACGCAGAAAATGGTCTGATAAATCAACTGCTGAAACTGCTGGGTTTTCATGAAGCTATTCCCTGGCTGACTAGCCCTAACTGGGCAATTTTTAGTGTCATGGTGGTGACAATATGGAAGGGATTAGGTTATTACATGGTAATTTACCTAGCTGGGTTGCAGTCAATTCCGGCTGAACTGTATGAGGCAGCGACTATTGATGGCTCGGATGGTTATCGATCGCACTGGGATATTACCCTACCATTGATGCGACCTTATCTGGTATTGGTGGGGGTAATTTCTGCCATCTCTGCGACTAAGGTGTTTGAGGAAGTGTACATTATGACGCAGGGAGGACCGCGCAACAGTTCTAAGACTGTTGTTTATTATATGTACGAGCAATCTTTCCAAAATTTAGAAATAAGCTACGCTTGCACAATGGGATTAGTGTTATTTTTGATAATTTTGGCACTGTCTATTGTGAATTTAAAACTGTCACACTCTACAAATACACATCCATAGATATGACGACAACAACAGAAATTAAACAATCAGACATAAAAAATCAAGAACAGCACTACTATTCTCCAGAAGAATATCTGAAATTAGAAACTGCTGCCGAGTGTAGAAGTGAATATTATGATGGAAGGATAATCCCAATGCCTGGTGGAACACCTAATCATAATCGGATAGCAGGAAACTTTTATGCGGCGTTGAATTTTGCCTTTAAGAAGCAAGCATACGATGTATTTATAACAGACATGCGCTTGTGGATACCCCAGAAGCGAATCTACACATATACAGATGTGATGATAGTGGCAGGTAAGCTAGAATTAGCTGAGAATCGGAAAGATACGATTACCAACCCCTTAATGATTACCGAAGTTTTATCACCATCCACAGAAGACTACGACCAACAGGGAAAATTCAAACTTTATCGGACACTGACAAGTTTCCAAGAATATATTATCATCGAGCAAACAGAGATGCACGTCGAACAGTTTTCTAAAACTGCTGAGAACAAGTGGTTTCTTACTGAGTATGATGGTGAGAATGCTGTATTAGCTTTAACTTCTGTTCAATTTCAAATTTCTTTACAAGATATCTACGACAAAGTAAATTTTGAGTCTTAGAACCAAAATATTCTCTTGACCATTGCCCCACGGATATAGATGGTGCGTTACATTTCATTAACGCACCCTACAAGAGCTACATCTAGTCGCATTGAGTAGGGTGTGTTAGCGTCAGCGTAACGCACCGAAAATTAGTCGCATTGAGTAGGGTGTGTTAGCGTCAGCGTAACGCACCGAAAATTAGTCGCATTGAGTAGGGTGTGTTAGCGTCAGCGTAACGCACCGA
>CASBRB010000311.1 GCA_949127975.1 Oscillatoriales cyanobacterium PMM_0019
AGCATTCACGATCGCTTGCTGGCTGATTTGTTGCCCTGTTGCCAGCAATGAAGCTACCTGTTCAAACTGTTCTGCGGCAATGGTGGCGGTAACTTGTTTGGCTAGGGCTTCTAGTTGGTCGATCGATTCTGTCTGCCAACGTACCACTACAGGATCGGCTTGCAATCCCGCGATCGCAGCTTGTAATTCTCCTTGCTGTTGGATGGCTTCAGCCTGACGACGCTGCCACTCAGTTCGCCGCTGAGCAACTAGATTTTCGTGTTGCTGAATGGTGGCGATCGCTGTTTGTAAGGGTTGCGATACTGTTTTGGGGTTGCCAGTAGCTAGAGCCTGCTGGACTGTTTGTAATGCTTGTTGTACCTGAGTCTGACCTGATGCATCAAATTTTAAACCGTCAGCAGAGGGAATGCGAGCAAATTGGCGGAGTAACTCTTCTTGTTGAAACTGCAACCGCTCCAGTTCGGCTCGTCGTTGCTTTTCTTCGTCATCTCGACGCTTGCGACTGGCAGCAGTAAATAGGGCAGATTGCAGTTGTTCTAGTTCAGTAGCGATCGATTGCAGACTGGGTGCTGCACTTGCCCGATAAATTGCCTCTAGTTGCTGCTGAGAGCGCTGTTCCAGACTGGTAAAATCTTCTTGATAAACCTCTTTTTGTTGTTGGCGGATCTGGTTGAGAATCGATTCAGCTTGCTGTCTAACTTGCTGACGATAGGCTTCCAAGCGCCGTTGCCGCTCTCGTTCTTCAGCTTCCCACCGCCGTCTGGCTTCTTCTTCAGCTTGCCGCCGCCGTTCTTGCTCTAGTTGCTCTTGCCGCTGTCGGTCTAACTCTGCCTGAGAATATTTGGGACTACCACTCATAGTTGTTACTCTGTGATGTTCTAGCCATAAACCTAGATTAAGCTAGAACTTCAGAGGAGTAAATTTGAAATGGATAGAAACTGGATAGAAATTGGATGGTTGAGCCTGGTAGTCTTGTAGTTTTGTAGGGTGGGTTAGCGGCAGCGTAACCCACCGTGCCAAAAACTTTAATTTAAATACTCCTATTTTCAACTTATACTCAATACTGACTTTGACAAAAATATCTGAGATAATATAAATATACTTGCGATTAAAAGAAACCATTTAGCTAATGACCCGATTTATCCACGACCAATTTGCCAAAGATTACTTAGGCGGATTGCTAGAATTATATGGGGAAGTGACATCACCATTAGAATTAGCCAGTGAAGTGCGACAGATAGATATCTGGTTTGTTCCAAGCAACTCAACCGGAGTAGATAGAGCCAATCTAGGGTTACTAGGCAGACTTACCCAGAATTCTTGCTTATTGGAACCATTCAGCAGCGCTGTCAAGACTGACGAAATCTGTAACTGCTTGTTAAAATTACTCTTGGTACGCAATAACGTCCAACGTGCTGCTGACCGGAATAAGCAACCCATCTCCAAGGGAGAATTGCCCCAGTTATGGATTCTTACCCCTACTGCATCTAAGGCAGTATTGGAGGGAGTGAAAGCCGAACAGGATCTCACGCACTGGCTACCAGGAGTCTATCTGATGGGAAAGGATTTGGGAACTGGGATCGTGGTAATTCACCAGTTGCCGCGTCAACCAGAAACCCTGTGGTTAAGACTGCTAGGTAAAGGGAAAGTCCGAGAGCGAGCCATTGCTGAACTAGAGGCGTTGCCTGAGGATAATCCGTTGCAGAATCGGGCGTTAGAGTCGTTGCGTAGTTTGAAAGCCATTTTAGAAGCACGTCGAGATTTATCCCAGAATGAAGATGATAGGAGGTTAATCGTGCGGTTATCACCCATTTATTTATCCCAGTTGGCAGAAGCTAAACAGGAGGGTATCCAGGAGGGTATGCAGCAAGGTATCCAGGAGGGTATGCAGCAAGGTATCCAGGAGGGTATGCAGGAGGGTATACTTTCAGGGATTGAAATAGCTTTAGCTTTACAGCTAAAATTTGGTAATCCTGGATTAGAGTTGTTGCCAGCAATTTCGCAACTTGCTGATGTCGGGAGACTACAAGCTATTCAGCAAGCATTGTTGACAGTCACAACTATCTCAGAGTTGCGACAACTAATAGAAGAATCCACCTCGCCTGAGTGAGTACCAACCTCAATCATCAATGTCTAAGAGTTTCCTAGTACTGTTGAGGGTGAGCGCATAACCAAAAGGGGCAACCACAGGGGGTTTGCCCCTACTTCAGCTTCCCGCCGCAGTCTGGATTCTTCTTCAGCCTGCCGCCGCCGTTCTTGCTCTAGTTGCTCTTGCCGCTGTCGGTCTAACTCTGCCTGCGAATATTTAGGAATGCCACTCATAGTTGTTACTCTGCAATGTTTGATCGATACACCTACTATCTAGATCTAATGGTGGAATTCGATCGGCTGTGATAGTAACGACTTTCCCATCTTGCCAAATACAGATAGATTCGCCTAGTCTTCGATGCCTCTCTATTGCTAAGGCAATAGCCTGTTTAACACCTTTATCAATTTGAGTTGATAGTTTGTCTGGGATTTGATTATTTTTCATCGTTCAATCCTCATAAATTCTATCCCAAGTTTCTTTTTTATAAATGATTGAGTCTTCATTAAAATGTCAATTTTAGCGTTCAGACTTTGCAACAAATTTACTTTGTCTGAAGAATAACGTGCCAAAATTAACCCCTCCAATAAATCGTATAATCCGGCAATCATCCGATCTCCAATGTTAAATTTATGAGATCTGGGTAAGCGATTGAGAATTGGTACATACCATCTTATTATATCATAGGTTTTCTGAATAATTGGTAATTCTGACATAACTGATTAAGATTTCCTCAAATTAAAAAAATTTCGGGGCGCTAACGCGCCGGAGAGTGAAAAGTAAAGAAGTGTAAAGGGCAAAAGGGCACGAGGGTAAAGGGTAAGAATCCTCGGCTAGGAACACACAACCCGAAAACCGATAACGTAGTACCTGTAGTCCGCATCGTACCTATAGCGAAACGCAGAACGACAGTAGTAAGCATTGTAGTACCACGAACCGCCGCGCAGGAGGCGGTATTGAGAAGAATTATTATTTACCCACGCACTCCCATCTACCGGCGCTCCATTATAATTTTCATGCCACTCATCTTCGCACCACTCCCACACGTTCCCGTGCATATCATATATGCCAAACGCATTAGCTTTCTTCTTTCCCACTGGCTGAGTCTGTCCACTAGAGTTGTCCCCGTACCAAGCGTAGTCTTTGAGCTGATTGGCATTATCTCCAAAACTATAGAGATTCTGACTTCCTGCACGAGCTGCATATTCCCATTCGGCTTCTGTTGGCAGGCGATAGGTTTTCCCTGTCAGCTTTGATAAACGACTACAGAACTCCTTAGCTTCTTTCCAGGTAACCATCTCCACTGGGTAGGTTACTCCACTGAAGTGGGAGGGGTTGTTACCCATCACTGCCTGCCATTGTTCTTGAGTAATCGGATACTTGCCCATCGCCAACCCCAACACTGTTACCCGATGCTGGGGCATCTCATATTTTATCCATTGTTCTATATTTTCTTTAGAGTAACCCCCGATCGCTAAGATTTTTCTCACGTCATCAGAAGGAGTCCCCATCAGAAAACTTCCAGCAGGGATAGCTATCATTTCTAAAGCTACACCGTTTGGTAGCTGCTCTCGGTAGGATGAAGAGGCTCCTGGCGACGGTGCAACTCTACTACCTGCTGGAGAACTCCTTCCATCTAGTGCTGCTAATAACTGCTTTGCCGTCCAACGTTGTCGCCAATCCCGCTGCAAACATCCCCGAACAATACCGTCAAACTCAGGAGCCAGCGAGGGGATCTCTAGCCTGTAGTTGATTACTCGTTCTAGCAACTCAGTTGGCTGACTAAATTGATATGGTAATTTCCCTGTTAGTGCCACCACGATCGTAATCCCCAAAGACCACATATCTCCTGCTGGAGACACTGTGCCATCTTGAAAAGCTTCCGGGGGCATATAGGGAATTGTACCGATCGGATTAGCCGTATGGAGATAACTTTGAGTATTAAGCTGCCTAACTGTACCAAAATCCGAAATCTTCCAGCAATTTTTCACCCAGAGGACATTCCCTGGTTTTAAGTCTCGATGAACCTGTTTTTTTTCAGAATGTAGATAGTCTAAGGCAGTTGCGATCTGAACTATAGCTTGTTTGAGAGCATCTCCCTTTAAGGTTCCTCGTTCTAGTTGCCTCTCCAAGCTATACTCTGCCAGTTCCATCACTAGATATAGGAACGAGATATTCATAAAATTATACTCACCAGCCGCCAGACTACGAATAAAATGAGGATGATCTAGATTAGTGGCGGCTATTAATTCCCCTAGTTGCTGCTCAGGGTTTCCTGAAGGCGCTATGATTTTCACAGCTAGTTGACGCAATACTCGATCGCGTACCACTTCATTGGTGCGGAATACAGCACCAAAACCTCCAGTACCCAGCATTGTTTCCAGGTGATATTTGCTATCAATTACCTGTCCTGCCAATATTCCATACAGTAGCGAATTTGGATTCATTGCCCCCTCTCCTACGCTTTAATTACCACACCACGGCTCAACATCCGAGCTTCAAACTCTGTCCGAAATCCTGGCTGACTGGGAACGCCTGTAAAATAGAATTCTCCCATTATATCTGTATAGAATTCCAGTCCTGCTGACTTGTCACCCTCAGCTAGTCTTTGCTTCAGTATGGAAAGATAACGCTGAGTTAGCAGGATCAGTCTTTGGTTAGTAGAACCTCGCCAGAGCAAATCTCCATGCTGTGACTGAATATAGGTGCCGTCAATCAACAAATCCAGGCGTTGCAAAAGTACTTGTTGCGAAACTGTCCCCTGTTGTTGCAGTTGCTCCAGTCGATAACCGGTGTAGCACATGACACCTAAATCTCTCACCTGTCTGACTGTATCAATCAACTCAACCAGGGCGCTTGCCTGAAGCATTGGTTCGCCACCAGAAAGCGTAATTCCTTCAATTTCAGGCTGTGCCAAAATCCACGTTGCCAGTTCTAAAATAGCAACAGCTTCTCCCCCCTCTCGGTTCCATGACTCCGGCACAATGCAACCTTGGCAGGCAAATCCACAGCCCTGTACCCAAATTACCGCCCGATTCCCTGGCCCCAAAACAGTAACCGGAGACTGACGACGAAAGATACGCAAAATTCCCTCTGACTCAGCTTTCATGCTTAGTTCCAAACTTTAATTGAATAGGACTTAGGGGCAACTACAGGGGGTTTGCCCCTACGAACCATATGTACAGGACTTACCTACACTGGCATATATAGGGGCGATCGCAGGGGGTTTGCCCCTACGAACCCTATATGTAGCCTAATTGCGTAAGTCTTGTTCAAGTTTAACAGCTTACTTCTTGACCAAAGAATAGACGATGGCTGGAATTTAACTAGAAACTGGATGGAAATTATCGATCGCAAGCAATATGGAGGATATAACCTTCACGCTTGACTGTTTCCAGTAATGATTTATCAGTCAGCAGCTCACGAATTTCGCTTGCCAGTGTATTGATATCCTGATTTGTCTTACCAAATGCATCTCCCTCCCAAATGTGGTGAATTAATTCGTTATACTTACATAAAATAGGCTGATTATTATTCTCCAGGTTCTTCTGAGCCATGTAACCAAACATTTTTCTAACCTGAGGTCGCAACTCTACTTTTTCTTGCCTGTTCTGCACAATTTTATAAAGGGTCAACTGGCTGAGATTAAAGACAAATCTAGAGACTGACTTAGGCTGTACGGAAAAACTTTTAAGCGGGTTAGTTCGATTTGGATCGTGAAAGGCTAGTTCCCAAGTATGAATATAGATAATATCACCCGAACCGATTTGAACTTTGGCAAGAGGGAAACTATCCACAGCAACTCGCTGCCCTTCTCTCTGCACAACTGTTCCGTTGGTACTTTGGTCAGTCAACCACCATCCTGATGCTTCCCGTTCCAGAATGCAATGCTCAATGCGAGTAATTATACCCAAGTCGTCTGGTAACTCAATATCATTTTCTGGTAGGCGACCTACTGTATATTTTGTCTTGGTTAGGACAGCTTCTCTCTCCATTCCATCAGGGGATTTTATAATTAGGTACGGAAGTAGATTACTCATCTGAGCTTTGTTGACAAAATTTTTGGACTGGGTTGTGGGGTGATAAGGGGGTTCTCTTCTCTCTCGTCCAGAGTTGCCAAATGTAGTATATAAGGGTTTGAGCTAAAAATCAAGGCTTTTTTCCGGAAATGACAAAAAAGTAAGAATTCACCCAATCCCAGTCCCTTACCCTTACCCTCTATTGCCCCTACGAACCGAACGGTGTGTCTACAATTTAACGCGCATCCCCAATCGGTAGGAAAGGCGACCAATAATAAGGATGGCTGTAAAACTGATTATTAATTAAACTCAGTTTAGCTTGTCGCAGAGCCTCACCTTTGCTCATCCCCTGTTTTAAGTTCTCATAAAACTTCACCATTACAGCGGCTTGCAGCCGCATGAGGTACGGTAGGATTGTAGCGTCGGCGACGCTGTGCCCGCCCCTACTATGCGTGTACTCCACTCACTTGCAATCCGCTGTAATTTTCGAGTTGAGTCATCACTGACATTCCATAAACTAGCTATTACCCCACATTCCGCACTCTACAAGAGCGACTCACGCACTAGTATATAGTCGCATTGAGTAGGGTGTGTTAGCTTGACTCGTAACGCACCGAAAATTAGCATAGGTGCGTTACATTTCATTAACGCACCCTACAAGAGCTACCAACCGCTATATCCCACATTCCGCACCCCCAACTCCAACGCAAGGTGTTTTACTCGTTTTCTCGTTCCGTGGCTCTGCCACGGAACGCTGTTGGTGAGGGTGGAGCCTCTAATTCCACGCACCAGTCCGCCAGGTGTGCGGAATGTGGGCTACTACACACAACACTAGGTGTAAGGGCTTTAGCCCTCACTACGAACCTTTTAGGGCTAAAGCCCTCACTACGAACCTTTTAGGGCTAAAGCCCTCACTACAAACCCGGATTCCTTACCGTGTTGTTTCCTGCGGGAAATGCTGCAAGTCCGACGTCTTTATCCCTCCCTGATTGAGAAGTGATATAAATTCATCGACGGTAGACTGATCTTTTGGCTGGGCATTATATGCTGTTGAAAGCACGTTTACAGCATCATACCAGTATAAGAACTGTGCATAAAGCCGTGCGCGTTCTTGTTCGGAAGTGGCACCTGCTATTTTACTGGCTTGCTCTGGTGTCATTATCGCCCGCTTAATCCAGAATTTGGATACTATATAAGTATCAGCACGCTCAGGGTTACATTCCAGAGATACTGTCCAGTAGTAAGTTTTATTTGGGTCTAATTCTGGAAGATTTTTAGGCATTGCTAGCTGCATAAACCCTGATTTTTCTGCCTGGAGTACTTGTTTAAGCAGGGTTGTACCTCCTCGCCCTTCTGGTTTCATTTCCACTAAGGTAAACTGGATCGGCACAGATGTGTCGGACACATACCAGACAAAGGTGGGATGACCTGATGCCGTAAGTGCTGTGTGATCGTTGGGAGGTGGAGCTAACGCGGTTAAAGATACGGGTGGGGTTTGGCTCTGACATCCTCTAGAACCAGCACCTACGCCACTTTCATCTCCAAGATCCCCACGGTGCGGTGGTGAATACTGAATCCCACCCGAATTGAATTTTCCAGGCTCAGCAGCTAAAGCACTAGCTCCAAAACCTAAATTAATCGAGGATGCTGATTGTATACCTGTATCAGGGTTAACACGATCTGCAACCCGAATGTTGAACGAACCGATTCCTGCCATCCAGGTGATGGCTGTCGCTCCGGCGATCGCAGTTGCTACTTGACGGGAAGTAATCATAAGTACCTCTGTTGAATAAAGTTTTTTGGTTATCTGGGAATAGCAAACAAAATTTGCTTGCAGCTATATGTCTATCATTCCTGAGAAAAAGCGAACATCTCCTAGTACCATTATAGCTTGCCCTACAAGAATGTCTTGGTCTATTTTTTAGTTCTATGACAAAGCAGCACGGTTTTTGGTTCCCCAAAAAAGAAGGTTCTACAGACGATGGAAGTGTTCAACGCTGACTACAGCAGATGGCCTGCTTGTTACGGAAAAAAAAAGCGCGATTAATTTTAACTGAAGCTCCCTCTCCCTCTTGTTTACAACCAATTGCCAATCAGGATAAACGGCGACCACAAGGCAGGGTGGTTATTCTGCGGGTCATTAATCAGCTTCAACTGTGCCATCCTCAGCGCTTCTGCTTTGGTAACATTAGGTTGACGCAATTGACGGTAAAATTCTTCAATCAAGGGTACTGTGGCAGCATCATTGATATACCACAAACTTGCCAAAGCACTCTGCACCCCGGCGCGAACCGCTACTCCGGCGATTCCGAGGGCAGAACGATTGTCACCTGCTGCCGTTTGACAAGCACTCAGGGTTAGTAGTTCTACAGGTTGTTGGCTTTGGCGCGATCGCAAGGCGATGTCAAGTTCATTGATGTGGAGTTTCTGGTCAAACGTCACCAAAAACGTATTTTCAGCATCTACCCCAAATTTGCCATGAGTCGCCATGTGAATAATCGGGTAGTTTTCCTTTGTAAGTTGTTGTTCTAAGTTGGCTAGGGTAAACTCCTTGTCTACTAGCTCAGTACCTCCCATAATTTTTTTGACACCTGCCACTTCCTTCTTGACGTTAGGAATAGCCGCGAAAGGCGGATGCGCCACGCTTAAGCCCACAATCAGGGCTTTGAATTCTTGCCGATTTTGCAAACCGCGATTGGTCAAGTTGAGGCTAGGTGTTGTGGCTATAGGATACTTTTCAATTAAAAACTGCTTACCATCATACAGTGCTGACATCGGCACTTTCCGCAATACCCCATCTTGGATAAATACCAACGTGTTAGGTTTGGCGGCTGCTATGTCTGCCTCTATTGGGCGAAATAGTAGCTCGTAAACTTTCTGGGACTGGGGCAAATAATCTTCTGTTGTCTGGTTTTCTAACAGCAGGCGTAAATTATCAATTTCTTGTTGCAGTTCTTTAGCACCTATGGCTATGGGATAAACAGTCACAGGCTTATTTGGTAATTGCACAATCATCGCCGTGCGATCGTCTAGAATTACTGAGTAAATTATCGCTGTATTTGTAGCTGCTGGAGCTGCATTTACTTTGGCGTTGGCTTGGGCAACTTGCACGCATTCATCACCAAAATAATTTTGTAATTCAGCCAGTTTAAGTAATTCTAAAGTATCCAGAGCTTTAGTAATAGTCTTGCTTGAGACATCGCTTGGTTCAGCTTTGAGTTGACTATTGGCAGTGGGTGATTTTTCTAGCAACAACCCGATTAATTGTCGATAAACTGGTTCAACAGAATCCCGGAAGTTAAATTGCAATTCTTTGCTAGCTGCTACAATATCACTGCGAATACTTTGCAGTGTAGCAATAGCTTGCTCGTAAGAAGCGATCGCTTGTTGTTTTTCTCCCGTGGCGTTGAGAATACGTCCTATCTGCCATTGCCAACGATAGAGACTATCGGCAGCGTTTACTTTTTGAGCAGCCAACTCGGCTTGACGAGTATATTGCATTGCCTTGGGATATTCTTTGGCTGATTCATACACCGTGCCTAATGTACCAATGGCAAATGATTCAGCTCGACTATCACCACTTTTTTGCGCTCCTGTTAGTGCGTTTTCTAGTACTTCCTCTGCGGTCGAATAAGCTTTTAATGCTGAATCCTTAGTTTGTGGGTTTGACGTCGAGCTTTGCTCTTGGGCAATCTCCGACCTGATATCTTCTCCCAGATTAACTAAGGCATAAGCTTTTTCTCGCGAGTCGGGTTGAGCGGCTAACAGTGTCCGTACTTGAGAGCGGTTGCTGTCAATACGCTCTTTGGGATAAGTAGGCAGTTTTTCTAGTGACCGAGTTAAATTCAGTAAAGCTCTGACTTGAGAGAGCCCACCTATGCTTTTACTTGCTTCTAGGCTTTGCTCGTAAGCATTCAGGGCAGCATCAAGATCCTTTTTTTCTTTTTTCTTCAAAATCTCTTCTTCAGATTTATCTCTTTCTGAGTAAGCTGACTGCAACTGATATTCAGAACGCTCTACTAGACTAAGGTAGACGTTGCCTAAATTATTCCAGGCAGTTGTGATATATTCAGGATTTTTGAGGGACTGGGAAATTTCTAAACTGGCTTTGTGAGCTGTCTCAGCTTGTGTATCGTCTCCTACGCTGCGGTATGCATTGCCTAATACTCCTTGAGCTATCATCTTGACTATCGGATCTGGGTGAGCTTCGGTGATTTTTATCACATTCTGTAGTAGTTCGATCGCTCTAGTAGTTTGTCCAATATTGATGTAAGCTTGTGCTTGCTGGGTGAGCAATTGGGTAAGCTGGTGACGGCTCTCTTTATCATCTCTAGATTGATATATATCTATTGCTTGCTGCCAGTGAGCGATCGCCAGATCGAATTTGCCTATTTGACGGTATGCTTCCCCTAAGTTAATGAGAATCACTGCCCGCTCCTGGGGTACTTGGGTTTGACCTAGGGCTTGCTGTAAGACGGCGATCGCATCATTATATTTCCCATCTTGATATAGCTTGATTCCTTGTTGCTCTAACTGGCTAGACGGCAGCGACTGAGCTGCCACCGAGGAGCTTTGCCACCAGGAATTATACCCATTAACCACCCAACCAAAAATCAAACCCGCTATAAATAAGGTAATTAAGCGGTACCAACGTTTCACCAGTCTATTCATAAACTTAAATGTGGCAAGGTTCTGCTTCTAGATGGTATTATAGCTAGTCTAGAGAGCAACTTGCCTAACCAATAGGTCGATTTCCAGGATTCACGGCATGGATGTATTCACTACCCGATCGGGGCCATCCCCTTTTGTAAGCGGCTTCTTCTGGTTGTCCCCATCCTAGTTGCAAAATGATTTCCAGGAAATCTGACTTTTCCCAATTGTAGAGCGTTGCCCATTCTGTACGCTGCCCGATCGGATTTACCTCAGATGGGCTGATGCGCCGATAATCTTTATTATTTTTAACACTGAGATACAAATCCATCCCCACTGTCACTCGATCCCAGAAGCCTAACAACTGAGTTTTAGCAGCTTTCAACATTTCTAAGTCATGGGGTAGAGCAATCAACTGCTCGTATACTTGAGGATAGTGCAAAGTATTACCCTTGAGCGTTACCTGCCGCCAGACAATACCTGAGACTCCGTATTCCCGCTGGTATTGGTGAACTACGGCTTTAAAATCTTGATAGGCAGTGAACCTTTGCACGCCATCGGTTTTAAGAAACTTGTCAATTAAAGGGTTGCCAGAAATTTTAGCAGCCAGGTTAAGACGCTGCCCTGTAAGGCAGGCATGGTGTTCAGCCGCCAAAATTTCTATTAGCTCCTCTGTGCTGTAGACTTTTGACATAGGGACGCCGCTCTGGTCGCAGTTACAGACACGTTTATTTTTAGTATATTCTTTCTCGTTCCTAGGCTGAGCCTGGGAACGCTTTTTGAGAGCCCAGGCTCCAATTTTCACGAGCGGGTGCCCCTACGAACTTACCTAGCTAATTCGGTGTTAAACTCGTTGAACGATCGCTGCTTCAATTCAACTGATTCGGAGCGGGGCAACAAGTTAAACACCTCCCGGAAGGCATCATCTACCTTCTCGAACGCCACTTTACCCTTTTCATTCAGGACAACCTTGCCATCTTTGTCAAGCAAGACTGTTTGGGGTACTACACCCTCGTAGTAATAGCCCGCTTCCTCGGGTGTATAGCTGTCTTTGGGCGGGATGGAGTCAATGTTAAGCGGGATAAAACTTGCCACTCTACCATAGTAAGCTTGCAAAGTAGAAACAACGATCGAATATTGCTTGCAATCGCTGCTGTCATCAACATAAAACACGAGCAGCGCTGGTTTATGGCGTTTGAGCGATTGCTCTAGGCTGATGCGGGGCGGCACCAAAGAGCCATTACCCCCGTACAGGGCAAAGATATTGCCGTCAAAGCGATCGTCGTTGAACCCTGCCAACGCTGGAGGCGTTGCTACCAAAAACATACAGCTTATAGCTGCTATCAGCATCAACAGGCAGCTAGAAACCAGACGCCGCCATGACAAGCGATGATTGGCATCAGTCGAAGTAAAAGTGAACCTAGAAAAAATCATACAAATATTCACGTTGGCACTGTTAAGTAGTTTAGGACTCAAGCACCTGGGAAACGTCTATCTTCCCAGGTTTCGCCTTTTTAGCTACGGGTGGCTTCTAGTAAGCGAGAGAAGTAGAAGCGTGTACGAGTCATAGCCTGCCGTTGCACTGAAAAACCATTGCTTTCCAGAATTTTGACAATCTCAGATTCACGGTGCAGATAAGCGCGAGTAGCTTTGCTGGGACCAGGGAAGAAGCTACCAATTTTTTTGAGCAAAGTCAAGGCACAGGTTTTCGGTGCAAAACTGACAATCAAGCGAGACTCTGCCATAGAACCCAGGTGAGAAATCATCTCGGCAGCCTTCTCCTGGGGATAGTGGATTAGCACATCGAGGCAAATTACGGTGTGGTATTTGCCGCTGAGGGTTTCCAAATCTTGAACGCTGAAGGTGAGATTGTGGCTGTTGCCCAAGACTGCTTCAGCTCTTTCCTTTGCCTCTGTCACCATTTTTTGTGAGATATCGCTGGCATTAATTTTGGCACCAGCTTGAGCAAGGGGGATGCTCAGACTACCAACACCACAACCTGCATCGCAAATCGTTAAACCCGCCAAATTATCATCTGCATTCAGCCAACTCAAGACTGTATCAACAGTCTGCTGATGCCCTTGGCGGATATCCAACTGCACTTTATTAACCTCTCCATCGCCATAAATCCGCCGCCAGCGGTCAAAGCCTGTATTATTAAAATATTCTTTGACTACGATTTTGTCATCAGCTACGTTCATAAATTAATCCGTGGGAATGTGCGCTCGATCCAAGGATAAATAATATATTAAGGCGAGTACTATCCAACAAGGACATCAATAAAGGTTCGTAGTGAGGGCTTTAGCCCTTATAAAGGTTCGTAGTGAGGGCTTTAGCCCTTATGCAGGTTCGTAGTGAGGGCTTTAGCCCTTATA
>CASBRB010000312.1 GCA_949127975.1 Oscillatoriales cyanobacterium PMM_0019
AAGCAATCCCTGGAATTTATCAAGCCAGGGGATATGCCATTAAAGTTTAATACACCGATAAAATACGGTTGTCCCTACGATTGTGGACTTTGCCCGGATCACGAACAGCATAGCTGTCTTACTCTAGTAGAAGTGACCGATCGCTGCAATCTTAACTGCCCGATTTGCTATGCTGATTCTGGAGCTGAAGAAGTTTTCTCTAATTCTCATCAGCCACGACTTCATCGCAGTTTAGAGCAAATTGAGATGATGTTAGATGCTGTGGTGGCGAATGAGGGAGAACCCCAGGTTGTACAAATCAGTGGCGGCGAGCCAACCGTTCATCCAGAGTTTTTTAAAATCCTAGATATTGCTAAAAGCAAGCCGATTAGGCATTTGATGATTAATACCAATGGGGTTAAGATTGCTCGCGATCGAAATTTCTGTTCGCGCCTCAGTCAGTATATGCCAGGTATAGAAGTTTATCTTCAGTTCGATAGCTTTGAGGCAGCCGCACTTCAGGAGCTACGAGGGGAAGATTTAAGGTTAATTCGAGAACAAGCGATCGCTCACCTTAACCAGTTTAACATATCTACAACCCTCGTCGTTACTCTAAAAAAGGGGCTAAATGACCGTGAAATTGGTAAAATTATCGAATATGCCTTACAACAGGAATGCGTGCGCGGTGTCACTTTTCAACCTATCCAGGCGACTGGGCGTCTGGATGGATTTGATGCCAAGCACTCTCGCTACACCCTCACTGAAGTTCGCCGTTCCATTTTACAACAAAGTCCGCATTTCAAACCAGAAGATATTATTCCAGTTCCCTGCCATCCTGATTGTTTAGCGATGGCTTACGCCCTGAAACTGAATGGCAAAGTCATACCTCTGACAGGTTTAATTAACCCAAATACTTTTGTACAGATAATGCCTAACAGCGTTCTCTACGAGCAAAATGAAGAACTCAAACGGAAGATTTTCGATCTATTTTCTACTAGCCATTCACCGACATCTTCCGCAATCTCGTTAAAACAGTTGCTTTGTTGCTTACCAGCGATACCAGTACCAGAAGGTTTTACTTATAAAAATGTATTTCGCGTGATGATTGTACAATTTCTTGACGCTTATAATTTTGATGTCCGCTCCGTGAAACGCTCCTGCATTCACATCGTCCACCCTGATGGGAGGATTATTCCCTTTGACACGTTTAATATGTTTTACCGCCAAGGTAGTGCTGGATATCACCTAATTGCTAACCGTTAATTTAATTATGTCACCAATAGACGAAATAAGTGCTATTCTTTCAGGAATATTTTTAGTGCTTGGAATGCATTTTATAGCCCTGGTTTTATTAGGAGTATTCGCTGGTATATTATACCAAGTACCTTATGGAATAGGTAACTTTTTTGTTTTTTTATGGTTCTATGCGGTAGTGGGTATTAGCATATTTCAACTTTTATATGTTGTGCCAGTTGTTATTTTGCTGAGGCGGCGGCAAAATTGGGGATTGATGAAAGGGGTTATTATCGGTGCAGTCCTGACGGTTTTACTTAATGGTAGTTGCTGGGTAAACTTCTTAAACCACCCGGGATTGTAGTGAGCCGCTCTTGTAGGGTGCGTTAATGAAATGTAACGCACCATCTAGATGCTAATTTTCGGTGCGTTACGCTGACGCCGAAGCCCACCATCCACCATAATTAGTCAGGACTTACGCAGACTGGGCATATATAGGGGCAACCACAGGGGATTGCCCCTACGAACCGCTATATGTAGTGTAGCTGCGTAAGTCCAGTTAGTGTAGCGTAAGTCAAAACGTTAATTAATTCTGAAAAACTAACGTCTGCTCTTGAAGCGGTTGATGATATAAAACCATTAACTTTTCCTCTGTTAACGTTTCTATGGCGTAGGCGCGACCATTCAAATCGCTAAATTCTACCTCAAATACTCCAGGATCGTAGACTTCGACAATTGTACCGACTTGACCTCGATATAATTTATTTTCTGGCAAGTCTTCTAAAATGGCAACAACATCTAGTAATTTCATGCCTCTCCTTTACAGAACGTAACAAGTGACTAAACGAGGGATATTTTCATCATTGCGAACGAGCCATACACTGCGAACGATTGCTTGTCGTTCGCCTCTAGTCATCAAAAAATCAATGACATATTTTTTTCCATATTGATTTTCCTCGTCAAAAACAGCTTCGTCGTTTTGAACAGCCTCTTTTAACGCTTGGCATAGCTCAGACTCGTTTTCTTTTCCTAATCCCAAAGCTGACTGAAAAACTCGCGCTTTATGTTGACCGTCAGGATGTTCTGGATTCAAGCAATATCCTGCTAGTTTTTGGGATTCAATTATCGCTCTTTTTGAGTTAGGAAGTTTCATTCCTTCTGGAAGCTTTATTATACCTAGTGAGGACTAAAGTCCTCACTACGAACCGTTTAGAGAGTCGTTTCTGATGATTTAGATTTATTATTTAAGCGATCGATTGTAAAAGAAATGGGTTTAGTGGATTGAGGTACTGAGGGGAGTTGAGAAGAATTGGGTAGATTGACTGCGGTTGGGGGTGGCTCGGATGGACGCTGCCAGGGGAAGCTTGCTCGTCGCTCATAATTGGAAGCTAGAGCCAAAAACGCCCCACCTAAGATATAAATCGGTAACGGCAGCGTGAATTGTTTCATCCACTGGTAGAGTTCTGCCATCCCAAACAGCACCAAAAATATAGCAATCCACACTCTAATCATTTTACTTTCCCAGAGTTCGTAGTGAGGACTTTAGTCCTCATACCCAGAGTTCAGGTGGGCAATGCCCACCATATTAAATAGTTACCCCGAAAAAGCACATCGGGGGTGAGGTTTCTACACCTTTACCGCTACCTTGACTTGCTTAGAAGTCAAATGCTCATACATTGTCCGCATTTTTAAACCAACCAGAACTTGGAACAGCCCAGTGCCATTGGTAGAACCCGGATACTCCCGATGCTGAAGCAATAGATGAGTCAACTCGCCGTAATACTTGGCAGAAGTCTTGCTCAAGTGACCTTCAATATAGATAACCTCTTCCAGGTTATCAAACTGACCATCAACTTCCAGTACCGAGACATCATGACCATAATAGCTATCTGGTCCGTAGAACAACCGGATACCCGGCCAAGAGCAGGTAAGCTTACGACCACAGGGAATCCAATCAATGGTTGACCCTTCATCAAACAGGTAGGTGGGCTCAAAGCCTACCAAACTGTCTTTTTGTAATAAACGCACCCGCAGAACCTTGCGTTCTTTATCATCAGGGATTAGTTTTGTGGGCAACACCTGGATAACGACGTCGGCAAATTCCTTCTGGGGCTCAATGTAGGCGGTGAAATCAGGGCGTCGAGCATTGATGGCAGCGAGGACATCTTCGTAACGGTGACCGCGCTCTGCCATGTCTCGCTGGATTTTCCAGGCAATTTTGACTTCGTCGCTAATGTCAAGGTAAACGCTGAAGTCCAGGAGCGATCGCACTCGTTGATCATATAAGGGATGAAGCCCCTCAACCACAATAATGTGGTTAGGCTCAACTTTTTCTGGTGGGTCAATTGCGCCAGTTTCGTGGTTGTAAATTGGCTTATTGATGCTTTTACCGTTTTTTAGGGCTTTTATCTGCTCGTACATCAGATCGAAGTTGTTTGCCCTAGGGTCGAGGGCGGTAATTCCAGTTTCTTTGCGCTGCTTGCGATCCAGACAGTGGTAATCGTCCAGGCAAATCACCGTAACGAAATCTTCCCCAAACAAATCTGTCAATCGGCGCAAAAATGTAGACTTACCACATCCGGAGTCTCCAGCAACCCCTATTAGAACCACCCGATCCAGCTGACTGGTCATAGCTTCCCTCTAACACAGAACTTATTCTCAGAATTGTTTTTAGCAAGCGCAAGCTAAATGCTTAGCCCGCAGGTCACCCCGTCGGTCTATCATGCGGCGCGTTCCACACAGCACAAAGGCAGAATTAGTTTGAGCAGGTAGCAGTAGGTGCCACTGCTCGTTGCGGAAAACGCACGCTTAGTCTAGTTAAGTATTTCATCCTAGCTGCTACAGTGGATTTTACCAGAACGGGTGCAATTGGAGAAATGAAAAACACAATTGACGCAATAGTAACAAATTTTGTGTCAATTAGTCGCTACCGTAATCAAGGAGGTGACGTAGGGTAGGATGTTGATTACCCTAGCCTGCTAATCTTAGGATACATCAAGGCGGCTAAAGTCGCCGTGTCGCATTTCATCCCTGGTCTTTAGACACAGGGCTTTCATGCTCCCGTATTTTCTTTGTAAGGTTTGGAGGTTTTAAGGGGATGTACAATCCAAGCTTAGGCGGTGGTGCTGCTAATACAGCATCTGGTAGCCGCTTGTTTCAGTATGAGGTAGTAGGTCTGCGCCAGAACGCAGACAATGAGAAAATCAACTATTCTATCCGTCGCAGTGGCAGTGTGTTCATTACAGTGCCATATAACCGGATGAATGACATGATGCGACAGATCGCTCGTCTGGGTGGCAAAATCATCGGTATCCATCCTTTGGGTGCCCAGAGCGTTCCTAAAGACAAAGCCACTTCAACAACAGCAGAAATTCAGCCTACGACTGAGACTGAAGCTGAACAAGCACCAGTAGAAGCAACTGAACCCAAGCCTAAAGCGAAGGCTCATGCAGATGTTCCGGTTAACATCTACCGTCCAAACAGTCCCTTTGTTGGTCAGTGTGTGTCTAATGAAGAGCTAGTTGGCGAGGGTGGCATCGGCACCGTGCGTCACCTTATATTTGATATTTCTGGGGGAGATCTGCGCTATCTGGAAGGTCAAAGCATTGGTATTATACCGCCAGGAAATGATAACAAAGGCAAACCTCATAAATTGCGCTTGTATTCGATCGCTTCGACTCGTCACGGTGATAAAGTAGATGATAAAACCGTGTCTCTGTGTGTCCGGCAACTAGAGTACAAGCATCCGGAAACTGCCGAAATGGTTTACGGTGTGTGTTCTACCTACCTCTGCAAGATTAATGTTGGCGATGATGTGAAAATCACCGGACCAACTGGTAAGGAGATGTTGTTACCAGAAGATACCAATGCCAACGTTATCATGCTGGCAACGGGAACTGGTATTGCGCCATTCCGGGCTTATCTGTGGCGCATGTTCAAAGAAGACGAAAGGAAAGCCAACCCTGATTATGACTTCAAGGGTCTCGCCTGGCTAATCTTTGGTATCCCCACAAGTCCTAACATCCTCTATAAGGAGGAATTAGAACAACTGGAACAGCAGTATCCTGACAACTTCCGCCTCACCTGCGCCATCAGCCGCGAACAGAAAAATTCCCAAGGTGGCAGGATGTACATCCAGGATAGGGTTGCTGAACACGCTGAGGAACTCTGGAACCTGATTCAGAAAGGAAATACCCACACCTACATCTGCGGGTTGAAGGGCATGGAAGGCGGTATTGACGAGGCTCTCTCTGCTGTTGCAGCCAAAGATGGGGTGAACTGGAGCGATTACCAAAGGCAATTGAAACGGGAAGGACGCTGGCACGTAGAAACATACTAGGTGTTGACGGTTTGTTGACTGTTGACTGCGAACAGATCCGTTGTATCCGCATCAAAGCGACCCTTGCCGATTTGGGAGAGGGAGAGAAACTCTTGCTCTCCCTTTCCCTATTTAGGACTTATCTCTTCGCTTCGTTTCTTTAATAGCATCCTCGGTTTTCTGGCTCTAGCACCCGCTGGGTTGCCCTAAACCTGAGAATTATGTTAAATTTGATTAAGTTTATGTTGAACTTGCTACTTTAACGCTATAGAGGTTTATCCACCCCCAAGGGGTAAAAAAGGATGAATCGATAGCGTAGGGCAAGTTTTTGGGTAAAAATGACGCCTGTTTTGGGTAGAGGCTGCCAAATTTATGAAATTTTCTTGGAGAGTATTAATCCTTTGGACATTACCAGCCCTGGTGATTGGGTTTTTCCTGTGGCAAGGGGCATTTTCTCCGGCTGCTGGAGAAATGGGTAAGAATGCCGCTAGTACCCGGATGACTTATGGTCGGTTCTTAGAATACCTGGATACCAACCGGGTGCTTAGTGTTGACTTATATGATGGTGGCAGGACGGCAATTGTCCAAGCGATCGATCCAGAACTGGACAATCAGCGACAACTGCTGCGAGTAGATTTGCCGGGATACGCTCCAGAACTGATTTCTAAGCTGAGAGAGACTGGTGTTAGTTTTGATTCCCATCCGGTTCGTAACGAGGGAGTTATCTGGGGATTGCTGGGAAATTTACTGTTTCCCATTCTCTTGCTGGCTGGATTGTTCTTTCTGTTCCGTCGCTCTAATAACATACCAGGCGGTCCTGGTCAAGCGATGAATTTTGGCAAATCCCGCGCCAGATTTCAGATGGAAGCCAAAACTGGCATTTTGTTTGACGACGTAGCAGGTATCGAAGAAGCCAAAGAAGAACTTCAAGAAGTCGTCACGTTCCTCAAACAACCAGAACGCTTTACAGCAGTTGGTGCCCGGATTCCTAAAGGTGTTTTGTTAGTAGGTCCCCCCGGTACAGGGAAAACTCTACTAGCCAAAGCGATCGCAGGAGAAGCAGGCGTCCCTTTCTTCAGTATCTCCGGCTCGGAATTCGTGGAAATGTTCGTTGGCGTTGGTGCCTCCAGAGTGCGCGACTTATTCAAAAAAGCCAAAGAAAGCGCCCCCTGCATCATCTTCATCGATGAAATCGACGCGGTTGGACGTCAACGAGGCGCAGGTATCGGTGGTGGCAACGACGAAAGAGAACAAACCCTCAACCAGTTGCTCACAGAAATGGACGGCTTTGAAGGCAATACTGGCATCATCATCATTGCTGCCACCAACCGTCCAGACGTTCTTGACATTGCTCTGTTGCGTCCCGGACGCTTCGACAGGCAAGTGACAGTTGATGCCCCAGACGTTAAGGGTCGTCTATCGATCTTACAAGTCCACGCCCGTAACAAAAAGCTGCACTCGGAAGTGTTACTGGAGGGAATAGCTCGTCGCACCCCAGGTTTTACCGGAGCCGACTTAGCTAACTTGCTCAATGAAGCTGCCATTCTGACGGCGAGACGGCGCAAAGACGCGATCGGTATGTTAGAAATGAACGATGCTATCGACCGAGTTGTGGCTGGCATGGAAGGCACTCCCTTAGTGGATAGCAAGAGTAAGCGCCTGATTGCCTACCATGAAATCGGACACGCGATCGTCGGTACTTTACTTCAATCTCACGATCCCGTGCAAAAAGTCACCCTGATTCCTCGTGGGCAAGCGCAAGGGTTAACTTGGTTCACCCCATCAGAAGAGCAAAGCTTAATTTCCAGAGCGCAGTTGTTGGCACGTATCACCGGAGCTTTGGGTGGCAGAGCCGCAGAAGAAATTGTCTTCGGCAATTCTGAAGTTACCACTGGTGCGGGTGGCGATTTGCAACAGGTTACTGCCTTAGCGCGACAGATGGTGACGCGCTTTGGGATGTCGGATCTCGGCCCCCTATCGCTGGAAAGTCAGCAGGGTGAAGTGTTTTTAGGACGCGACTGGATGACGCGCACGGAATACTCGGAGGAAATTGCTTCTCGCGTTGATACACAGGTGCGGGCGATCGTTGAGCATTGTTACAACGACGCGCTGCGTATTATCCAAGAAAATCGTACCGTGATCGATCGCTTGGTGGATCTCTTAATTGAGAAGGAAACTATTGATGGCGAGGAGTTCCGCCAAATTGTTGCTGAGTACACCCATGTACCTGAAAAGCAGCAATTCGTTCCCAGTTTGTAATAATTTAGGAGTGTAGGGGCGAACAAGAGTCTTCGCCCCGAAGTCCACTTCGCGGTTTGAAGGAGATTTAGTTATGAATTTAGAACAAGCTGTTTTAGAAAAATTGCGGC
>CASBRB010000313.1 GCA_949127975.1 Oscillatoriales cyanobacterium PMM_0019
AGAATATGGTCAATTGTTTGTTGGAGTTCTGCTACTGAGATGCGGTTCAATGTAATAATTGGTATCCTGGCTGTTGTCCCGGAATCAAAGAAGGTTTGCAGGATAGACAAGGGTACATCGACGCTTTCACCAATGGCAGGGTTGAGATGCATGAAGATGCCTGGAGCGGAATTGATTTCCAGAATGCCAAAGTCGCCTGATTTCCAGGATTTGGCTAGACTTGAGGCAATGACATCTATGCCGAGGCAAACCAGTCGGAAATGCTGTGCCACGTCTTGCGCCAGAATGATGTTGTCAGGATGAACTGTGCGCGTGGCATCTATACTCAATCCTCCGGCTGAGAGGTTGGCAACTTTGCGTAGATTAACTGTACGCCCTGTTTTAACTACGCTGTCTAATGATAAGCCTTGCTCATCCAGGTACATTTTCATCGCTTCATCCGTCTGGATTTTGCCAAGGGGTGAGGTTGGTGTATCCCTACGTGCCCGTGTTTTGTTTTCACGATCGATTAACTCGGCAATGGTAGAGCTACCGTCACCTACAACCGAGGCGGGGCGGCGTTCTGTGGCAGCAACAAATCTGCCGTTGACACATAATAGGCGATAATCTACGCCGGAGATGCTTTTTTCGACAATTACGTCTGGTGCTTGACCTTCAGGAATGGCAGCTAAGGCTCGCTCGAAAGCATGTTCTATTTCTTTAGCATCTTTGACATCAGCCGTCACCCCAATTCCTTTATGTCCTGCCACGGGTTTTACTGCCACTGGGTAGCCAATTTCTTTGGCGATCGCTCTGGCTTCTGCTACTGTAACAGCAATATTACCTTTAGGTACAGGAAAACCCAGCGTACTTAAAAAAGCTTTACAGTCATCCTTACGAGTGGTAAAATCCGAATCCAGATGGCTATCACAGTCAAATGTGGTCGCTACGCCCCGAACCTGTTTTTTCCCATACCCGTATTGCATTAATCCTTCGTCCCACAAATAAAAGGCAGGAATACCTTTTTCACTGGCAGTTCGGAATAAAGCGTAGACTGTGGGCCCGCCATATACCGATTGCCGGAACATATTTTGAAGCACCTTAATGTGAGCTTCAAACACGAAATCTTCGCCTTGAGTAATAGCTTCAAACCAGTCCCAAACGCAGTAAATCACAGGCCGCTGGGTGCGTGCATGGATTGTTTCAATAGCAATTCTGACAAATTCTGGATATTGCTTGAAACTCCAGCGATTCAGGTGCAGATCCATATCCAGCTTTCCCACTTCTGATAAGCTGTGGGCAAACAGATGGGCGTATGATTCATAAGTTTCATCGCGCAGGTGTGGGTAATGAGCGCTCAATTTGGAAACATAATCCTCAAGCGGTACAGGCTCCAGATACCCAGTTATGGCAAAATCGAATACTAGCGCGGCTGTCTCTAAGTACGGGTTTGGACCAATGTAATATCTGATGTTGAAAATATCGAAGGAGTCTTTTTTTCTGGCATTAATTCGTAATGCGCTGGTAATTGTATCTGGGATCATTGAATACCTCCGTTTTACTAAAAACCCTGAAATTCTAACTGCACAGAGAAAGGGATTAATGGGCAGCAGCACCGCCACTTGCTTTAACCTTTTTGATAAAGATGACGGCAAGTCCACTGAGCAATAAGGCAAAACCGATAAATAAGAAGCAATCGTTGTAAGCCATGACATAAGCTTCGCGGCGAACAATATTGTCGAGCATGGCGATCGCCCGATCGTGAGCTACAGTATAATCAGCGCCTTTCGTCATCAAAAACTGTGTCAATTGGTCGAGGCGCTGTTGCGTCTGTGGATGGTATAGTGAGATTGCTTCTCCTAATCGATTAGAGTGAAATTGCTCCCGGCGGGTTAGGAGCGTTCCCAAGACGGCAATGCCGAACGCTCCACCCAGATTTCGCATCATGTTGAATAGTGCTGAAGCGGAGCCAGCTTGTTCTTTTTCAATCCCAGATGTGGCTATGGATGAAAGAGGCACCATAATCAAAGGTAGTCCCATCGCACGAACCATTTGCGACCAAAGCAGTTCATCAATACCAGTATTATGGGTCATTGTCGTATCCATAAAGCAACTGAGCGCAAACAAGCTGACGCCCACTCCTACCATAACCCGTATATCGATGCGCTGCATTAATTTAGGTAGGATAGGCACGATTAATAACTGTGGCATCCCTCCCCACATAATCACCTGGCCGATTTGCATAGCATTGTATTGTTGGATTTGGGCTAAGTAGAGGGGCAAAATAAACACCGTGCCGTACAGTCCAATTCCTATTGATGAATTCACAATTGAGGCTAAACCGAAGTTGCGCCTCCCTAGCAGACGCAGATTAATAAAAGGTCGCTTCTGGGTAAACGCCAGCCAGAAAAACAGGATCAAAAAAATTACAGAAATTATGGTTAAGCGGACGATAAACTGACTAGAAAACCAGTCTTTACGTGTTCCTTCTTCTAAAACAACTTCCAGGCAACCTACGCCAATCGCCATTGACATAATTCCGCCCCAGTCTCCCTGTTTGAGCATCTGGAGTTGTAATGGTTGACTAGGGATGGCATACCAAACGGCAGCCAAAAGCAGCAATCCTGGAATTAAATTTAAGTAAAAAATATACTGCCAGCTATAATTGTCAGTTAGCCATCCCCCTATTGTTGGCCCAATAGCTGGAGCAAAGGTTGCTGTAATGGCAAACAGCGCTAACCCAATCGGCTGTTTTACAGGGGGCAGAGAGATGAGAATAATGGTAAAGGATAGAGGAATCAACACTCCACCACTAAACCCTTGCAAGCCACGGAACAGAATCATTGTAGGCAGATTCCACGCCCAGGCGCAACACATAGAAAAGAAAACGAACAGAGAGGCATTGACAAACAGATACCAGCGGATAGAAAACACCCGCGCCAGCCAGCCACTTAGGGGGATGACGACAATCTCTGCAACTAGATAAGCCGTGGATATCCAGGAACCTTCTTCCAAGGTAGCGCCTAGTGCCGCCTGAATGTCTTTGAGGGAGGCGTTGGTGATTTGAATATCCAGTACCGCCATAAATGCGCCCACAAGGCTGCCTAAAACGCCTATCCAGGTTTTTAATGAAACTTGATTAGTCATTTGTCATTGGTTATTGCTCGTTTATCATCTTTCGTTGGTCATAACTTTTAGTAGTCGTTATTAACGTTTATGCAACACCACTTTGAGACCATATTCTGGTCGCAGAGTCAGCGAATTTTGAGGTACGATCGGGTGATCTGGTACTAAAGTTAGTTGAAACTTTTGGGCGATCGTTGCTAGTAATAACACCGCTTCCATCAGTGCAAAGCCTTTGCCTATACAAATCCGGGGTCCATCTCCAAAGGGGAAGTAAACTCCTCTAGGTAGCTGCTTTTCTAAGTCGTCAGCCCAACGCTCCGGTTTAAACTCCTCTGGATCTTCAAAATAGCGAGGGTTTCGGTGCATCACCCACTGACTCATCATGATTAGACATCCAGCAGGCACTTCGTAGTCGCCTATTTGACAGTCTTGGACAGCCTCACGACCTAAAAGCGCCACGGGTGGGTACAGCCGCATAGCTTCCTTGATTACCATGTTGGTATAGCGTAAGCGAGATATATCTGCTACACTGGGAGAGCGCGAGCCCAGTACATCTTGTAACTCTTCTAGCAATTTATTTTGCACTTCCGGATGCTGAGATAAAAGCATCCATGTCCACAATAAAGTGTTGGCCGTGGTTTCATGCCCTGCTAGCATCAGGGTGGCAACTTCGTCGCGCAGTTGCTTATCTGTCATCTGAGTGCCATCTTCTTCATCCCGTGCCTGCATCAACATCGAGAGCAAATCCCCTGGCTCTTCACCGCTGGTTCGCCTTTGCTCAATGATGTCGTAAATGGTTTTGTCCATCTGAGCGATCGCATTTTTGTAGCGCACATTTTCAGGTCTAGGGAACCATTCCCAGAAGATAAAATTCTGCTTGCGCTTACTGTCAAACCAGTCCATCGCTACATCAAGGGCATGGGCTACAACTTTTGCCTCCTTTTGGCTAACGTCAAAGTTAAATAGTGACTTCATGACAATGCTCAATGTCAGACGCATCATGTCTGGCTGGATATCACGAGTTTCCCCATCCTTCCATTCATTAAGCATTTGTTCTGTGTTGGCAACCATGCTCTCCCCATAACCAGCAATCCGCTTTTGGTGGAATACTGGTTGAGCTAGGCGTCGCTGCCGAAACCAGGATTCTCCTTCGCTGGTGAAAAGACCCTCCCCCAGCAAGGTTCGCAAAGCACGAAATCCCCGACTTTTAATAAATAACAGTCGGTCTTTGAACACTTGTTCTATATAATCAGGTTGACTTAATAAGCATGCTGGAGTCAAACCCAAACGCAGTGGTACAATCTCGCCATATTCACGTTCGCATTTAGTCAAAAACCCCAGCGGCTCTTGACCAAAATCAATCAGGTTACCTACTAAGGTATTGCTTTCCGGTCCAGGCAAGTCAAATAAATCTTTTGTCATTTGTCTTTTTTTAATTGCACCATAACCAATTTTAACAACCACTAATCACCAATGACACTTAACTACTGACCAATTTTATGAATGTACCTTTGGGGTGATGCCAAGTTTGTCATAAACTGGCAATATAGCACGTCTTAAAACTGGCAGCTCCCGATAAAAAAGCAGTGAACCTACAATACAAAATATCCCACCGATCGCTAAGGTGTAGGGGGCACCGATGTGATTAGCTAAGCTACCAGCAAATAAATTACCCAAGGGAACCATGCCAAAAAATGACATTGTGTATATGCTCATCACCCGTCCGCGCTTATCATCATCAACTACTGTTTGAACAATGGTATTGCTAGAGGCAAATTGCAGAATGAAACCAACACCAACCACCACCATCATTAGTAAAGAAAGCCACAAAAAACGAGACAAAGAAAAAACAATCAACCCACTTCCCATGATGGCTGGAGAAACAGCAATTATTTTACCTAATCCCAGTACGCTTCGTCGCGTACTGAGATAAATAGCACCCACTAATGCTCCTACCCCGGAAGCTGCCATCAAATAACCTAGGGTTTGCGGTCCACCGTGAAGAATCTTATCGGCAAAAATAGGCATGAGAACTGTATATTGCATTCCCATAAAACTGATTAATGCCAGCAGCATGATAATTGCCCGAATCGGTGGAAAGCCAAAGGCATATACAAATCCTTCTTTGAGTCTTTGCCAGGGATGGGTATTTGTTACCGTTATTTGTCGAGGCTTGAACTTCATGGCTAATAAAGCTATAATTACAGCCAGATAGCTGAAGCCGTCAATCAGAAAACAATAGCTCGCCCCAACTGTAGCAATTACTGCACCCGCTATACCTGGTCCAATTAATCGCGCTCCATTGAACATAGAAGAATTTAGGGCGATCGCATTGGCTAAATCGTCTCTCCTCTCTACTATTTCTGCAACAAAAGTTTGCCGTGCTGGAGCATCAAAAGCATTGACTATCCCTTGAAAAAAGCTCAAGGCGATAATTTCCCAAATATTAATTACCCCTGTTAGCGCCAAAGCTGCTAACGCAAACGACTGGAGCATCGATAGTATTTGGGTGATAACTATGAGCCTATGACGATTAAAACGATCTACTAAAACTCCGGTAAAAGGCAGCAAAAACAAACTAGGGATTTGACTAATAAATCCTACTAACCCCAGTAACAAAGGTGAGCTAGTCAAACGATAAACCAGCCAAATTGTAGCGATTTGCGTCATCCAAGTCCCAATCAGAGACAGCCCTTGCCCTCCGAAAAAAAGCCGATAGTTTCTAGACTTTAAGGCTGGTGGTAAATTCGGTATAATTTTCATTCTCTTACTTAACTTTAACACTCACGTCCGCTGACATACCAGGATCGATCCGCGATTCATACCCCTTTATACTTTGAGGATCGAAAACAACTTTTACTGGTACGCGCTGCACGACTTTGGTAAAGTTGCCTGTGGCGTTATCTGGAGGTAGCAAGGCAAACTGAGCGCCTGACGCTGGAGAAACACTCTCAATATGACCCTCGAATGGGTGATGAGGGAAAGCATCAAGTTTGATTTCTACTGGCTCCCCTGGGCGCATATTTTCCAGTTGGGTTTCTTTAAAGTTGGCGTATACCCAGATCTCATTACCTACAAGCGCCATCACAGGTTGTCCTGGTTGCACTCGGTTGCCAATTTCTACATTTTTGTTACCGACTATTCCATCAACTGGAGCTGTGATATCGGTGTAAGCTAACTGTTGTTGGGCGTTCTTGAGCGCTGCTTCTGATTGAGCTATAGCCGCCTGGGCCGCTTGATACTGACTGCGGTTAACTTGTGTTTGTTGCCCTTTAGCATTAGCCTGTTCTATTCCTCCTTTTGAGGATTCCAGTTTACCTACAGCATTAGCTACGCCTTCTTGTGCCTGGGCAATTGCGGCTTGAGCTTGAGTGACACCAACTCTTGCTTGAGCTAACCGGGCTTCAGCTTGTCGAATTCCATCCTGAGCCGCTTGCTTTTGACTCAAGGCAACTTGATAAGCTGCTTTGGCTGCATCCCGTTGTTGACCAGTAACCGCTCCTTGAGTATACAGGGTTTCGTAGCGGTTATCATCGGCTTGTGTTCTTTCCAAGGTGGCGTTTGCTTGCGCTAGCTGAGCTTTAGCCACAGGAATACCTGCTTCAGCTTCCCTGACTGCGGCTTCGGCGGCAGGAATCCCAGTTTGTGCTTGGACAACTGCCGCTTTAGCACTGGCAATAGCAGCTTGAGCCGCACTAAAGTCTCCCTGGGCTTGAGTTGTACTAGCAGAAGCAGTTTCCGACGCCAAAGCAATATTTGCTTGTGCAGCCAAAGCTTGACGCTTAGCAGTTTCTAGTGCTGCTTGTGCTTGCTGTACTTGGATTTGATAGTCGCGGGGATCTAGTTTGACTAACAACTGCCCCTGATGGACAGTTTCGCCATTTTTCACTAGCACGTCTTGAACACTGTCATTAATCCGGCTACTTACCTGGTGAATATGTCCGGCAACGGTAGCATCGTCTGTGTCTTCGTGAGTGGAAGCATACTGCCACCAGTGATTACCGAATGTACCTCCAACGATCGCCACTACCCCTAATACAGCTAAAATCAGTGCCACTGGTTTCTTTTTACGTGGCGACTCAGGCTCAGGCGCTATAGCTCCCGGTTGTTGAGTCTCGGGCGCGGCTTCTGGTATAGCTGTCTTAGGACTGGTGACATCGGCAGTTACTACTTCCCCTGGGGGGGTGGGTTTGCGTCCATCCAGTAAAGCCGTGTTTGATTTTTCCATTGTTTTCATCTTCTTTTACCGTCAGGTTGCTAAGTAGTCGTTTATTTAGAGGACGTAGTATTCGTGTAGATTAAAAAACCGTTACTTTTATTTACACATTATTTCCCAAGACCGCCTGAAAACCGTCTGCCCCTAGAAATAATAGGGGATCAGTCCTTGGTTAGTTAAGATAGATTGGCGATCGCTCGATCTACCAGTTCTGAAAATCGTTCCCGATCGTTCTCGGAGATGCCCTGCATCGTTTCCTCCCGGATTTCCTGGGCGATCGGTGGTAATACTTGTTGCAGTTGTTTTCCTGCTTCAGTCAACCACAGACGCCAGATGCGGCGATCGCGGTTGTCGCGCTCTCGGAAAATCAACCCCCGTTGCTCCATGCGATCGAGAACTCCAGTTAAAGTACCGCCCACCTGTTGCAATTTTTCGCCTAAAATGGTAGTAGGCAGACCATCTTCTTGCCACAAACAGCACAACACCACCCAGTGAAAGGGAGTTAAGCCATAAGGCTCCAACCGCTCTTGAAACACGCGAGCTTGGAGTTGAGACAGCAGCTTAATCCGGTAGCCCAGGCTGTGGGGAGCCAGGAGTTCTTGGCATCTTTTCGGTAACTTTTGCTTGACTGAGGTAGAAACCATCTGTACTCCCTAGTAATTACTTCGTGTCCGTACTATTAGTGTAAACTGTTTTTTTAGCGGTTGTCAAGGGGGTAAAATAATTTATACAGTGTTGTAGCACTGCCTCTACATATAGCGGTTCGTAGGGGCAATCCCCCTGTGGTTGCCCCTATATATGCTGTTTGAGTAGGTTTGAGTAAGTTTTGGAGAGCGGATTTCATGTCATACAGCGAATTCACCACAATCGGCAAAGCTGTTGAAGCCTTTAATCTTACCATTGAAGAAAAACGCTTTCTGGCAGAGATTGAGCCTGTCTCTCCTTCTACAACCCTGACAGACTACCTGGCATCCACGTTGCCTCTAGCTTCTTCTGGAAGTGAGAAAGCCCGCTCTGAAGGCATAATTTACCCGCTGCTTATCGAAGTCAGACGGATTCTAGAGCAGCGAGTTTCCGTGTTTTCTGGCGAAGATTTCAGTATTGATGAATCAATTGGACTCAATGGCATCGTTGATTTTCTTGTGAGTCGCTCTCCACAGATTACGACGATTCAAGCACCTGCGGTTGTGATAGTCGAAGCCAAAAAAGCTGATATTAGGTCTGGTATGGGACAGTGCATTGCTGAAATGGTAGCAGCGCAAAAGTTTAATGAGGCAAAGGGTAAAGCAATTGCAAAGCTTTATGGCGCAGTCAGTAGCGGTACTCAATGGCGTTTCCTGAAACTCTCAGGGCAAACGGTAACAATAGACTTAATGGATTATCCTCTGCCACCAGTAGACCAGATTCTGGGCTTTCTGGTATGGATGGTTAAAGATGTTTCGATCTAAACTATTCCCCTGAAGCCGATTCATCGAGACGCTCTAACCAAACAACTAAATCGCTCTTCTGTGAAAAATCTAGCAGCGCCTCACCCAATTCTTCTATCTGAGCCAGAGATAACTGGCGACAATCGGACTAGGATTGTTGAAGACTTAATTGATACATTGCCTGATATTAAAGAAACTTAGGATATGTTATGATGAAGGGGTAATCTTTCATCCCCATGCTTTAAACTGGCTTCGAGATTACCCCCTCATACTCCCCATTTTTCGGTAGGTTGGGTTGAGCGTAAGCGAAACCCAAATGTAACTATAGTCATCATAGACGATGAATTATCCTCCTAATTAACACTAAATACCTTCATCACTTCATCACCCAAATGATTAATCACTTTTACAGCTATTCGTCCTGATTTGGGTTTAGTAAATGGTCTGGATGTATCACTATATAGACTTTCCCATGCTACCTCATCTATTTCAGCTTTCAGGGTTGTCTTCAGGGATTTATAGGGGTCACTTGCTCCTAAGAAATAAGCATGACGGACAAAGAAGCTTTCCTCATTGTAATCCGTATCAATAAACCAACAGGCAATTTCATTAGTATTACTAGACCTAACTTCTCCAGATTGGGGGTGAAATATATCTACTCCATGAATCTTTACTTGTATTTTTCCATCCTCTACATTTTTAATATCAATATCGGGTTCACCAAAGATAACAAATAGGTTTCCTGCTCCTGTATTTTTAAGGTCGTTTGCCATGTGTAGGTCAGCATTCATCCTGGCTTTTAAAATTGGAATCCGTCCAAGTTTATTAAATTCTGCTGAATGAGCGTCATAGTTAAAGGCACAAGCGATTAACACATCAAACCCTAGATCGCCTGCTTCTCTAGCAGCAGATACTAAGTCAGGACGGGATACTGTACCAAATTCAGGACCGATAAATATTCCTGCTCTTTTCTCGGTGTTGTTCTCACCTTCTATATAACGTCCTTCTGCACATATATATTTACCAGGAAAACCCGCGATCGCAGTGAGGTTAATTTTATTTTCCTTGTGGGCTTGTTGTACTCCTGATGTTTTGAGGTTTTCTAAGATGATATTCACAAAGTCGATTTCGTCTGAAGTGCGATCGCTTGTGGTTGATTGGGTAGGATCGACTAGATCATCATTTTCATCTACTACTAAGACTCGGTGGGGTGATAAACTCTCCACCGTGAATGGTCCGGCTACTCTGACGATGTTTTTATCTTCGTAGGGTTTATCGTAGAGGAATTCCTGATCTGCTTTGGCTGCGATCGATGCGTCTATTTCCTTTTGTCTGGCTATGCGTTGTTTCCACCAATCACTATGGAGTTGTTTAGCTGTTTCTGACCATTTTGGTTCTACTTCGCGGGGGATTTCCCATTCTTGCCAGTTTTTCTTTAGTTCGCTGTTGAGTTGTTCTCTTATTGGTTCTAGTTTGGTTTGGTAGTTTTCCCAGATGGTGTCGATTTCTGTGTTGTTGGCGATGGATTTTAGGGTGATGTGGGGAACGCGATCGTATACAAACCCTAGTCTGATGTTGTTGTGGGTTGGGGTGTTGGATGCGATCGCGCGGGTAATTTCTGCTTCTTTTTGCTGTCCTGCTGGACTGTCTGCTAATAGGTAATAGGGATAACGAGCGCCCATGATTCTTGCACGGGCTAGGGCTAGAGCTACACGGGATGTATCGATAGTGATCCAACGTCTGCCCCATTGTTCGGCAACATAAGCTGTAGTACCTGAGCCACAGGTGGGATCTAATACTAGCTCGCCTGGATCAGTGGTCATTAAAATACAGCGTTCAATAGTTTTGGTTGCCGTTTGAACAACGTATATCTTTGGATCGGATCTACTCTGAACACTAGCAAAATCAGTCCAAACATTATTTCTTGGGAAAGCTGCAAAATCTTCAATAAAACGTACATATCCAACTGAACTTCCTTCCAGACAAACTCTATCTGCCTTTATAAGATTTTCAAAACCTTTCTGACTCGTTTTCCAACTACCTTTTCTTGGGAAGTTTTCTTTTCCACAAAATTTAACTGGAAATTTGCTATTATCTCCTCCACTTTGAGAAGTAAGAGTATCAATTCGGTATATCTTATGCTTGATTAACGAATCTACATTAGATAGCATATCTCTACGTAAATCTTCATAGAGAACTTTGTTGTATTTAGCAGCGCCTTGTCCTCCGGCTTCTTTATCTTCATATAAATTACGAAATTTTATTTTGGATGCATCTTTTGCAAACCACATAATAAAATTAGCTACAGATGATAAAAAAGTGCTAGTTTGAGAACTTGTTGTTACATATGTAATACAACTTATAAAATTTTTTTCTCCAAACACTTCATCCATTAAAGTTCTAATCCGATGAACATTTTCATCCCCAATCTGCACAAAAACAGATCCACTATCAGTTAATAAATCCCTAGCTACCGTCAAGCGATCGCGTAAATAAGTCAAATAAGAGTGAATACCATCGCGCCAAGTATCCCGAAAAGCCTTTACTTGTTCAGGTTCACGAGTAATATGATCCTTACTACCATCCTTCACATCACGGCTAGTAGTAGACCATTGAAAATTAGAATTAAACTTAATCCCGTAGGGAGGATCAATATAAATACACTGCACCTTTCCCCGTAAACCCTCCCGTTCAGCCAAAGAAGCCATCACCTGAAGACTATCACCCAAAATCATCCGATTACTCCAGTTAGCATCATGCTGGTAAAACTCCGTTGCTGTAGCATCCTTGGGTAAACCATTAAAATCAGCAAATAAATCTAATTGAATAGCATCTTGATTAGCATCATATCGCTCTTTACTTTGTCTGAGTAAATCATCAATAATCACTTTAGGGTGTAACTTTTCTTGAATATAAAGGGGAGGGGCAATTACTACCAAATCAGACCAGTCTTGTTCATCCTTACCACGCCATACCAACTGCGGATCTAAATCACGATTACGACGCTCATAGGCTATCTTAATCGGGCTTTTCTCCTCCTCAGCCATGACTGACTGATGCTCTGCGGTAGGGATATTTTTCCGCTTTGCTTCTTCGTGTTTAATCACTTCAACTTTTTTCGATGAACTGTTAGACTTTGATTGATTAGTAGATTTACGAGTAGCCATAGGAATTATTTAGTATAAGAATTTATTTACTAGCAACAGCAACTTGACTTTCAATCATCTCATCAATCAATTCCTTAAACTCCGCATCCATTTCAAAGACCTTAGTAAACTCGTGAAATGCCCACCGTCCAAACTTACCCAAATTATTCACACCAGGCACCCAGTAAGTTTTCATAGTGTTAGCTTTATCCTTGGCATCTTCACCCCGATAACCTTTAATCTCCACAACTAAATTAAGTAAGTCTGGGTGACCATCATCAATCTGGACTATGAAATCTGGGAGATATTTGCGGGGGGTGGAACCATACAGATAGGGAACCTCAAACCCTAAACTTTGATTTTTCACATAAGATTTTACGCGGGGGTGGGCTTCAGCTATCCGACAAAATTCTGCCTCCCAGTCACGATCATAGACTACATAATTAATATGGCTCTTGTTTGGTGCTGTTTGCCAGAAACTTTCCTTAGAAGTATTGAAACTAACGTGCATGGTAGAACCTAACGGGTTATAAGCATCGAGGATCGCTTTAATCGGGCGATCGCCTACCATTGACTCAGTAATAGCAGCCTTAATGCGATTACAAGCCATGTCTACAATTTCTTGATAAATTAACTGGGCGATATAGGTTCCCCCGGTGCAGTGACAATAACCACCATCCAGCCATTGTCTCACAATCTGCTTCAGTTGCCCAAATAAATACATTTTGGGTTCCTCACCTGGATCTATGTATTGGGTATAAAGCAGATATTTGGTCAGGTGATATAATACCGTAGACTGACGCATTCCTTCTAAATGCTTAACATTTAACTCTACCCCTTCCCCAATAATCCCCTGATTTTGGGTAATGGTTGCCCCGACAAGCTGGGGGTTAAGTTCTAAAACCGAATCTTTATTAAAGTTAGCGATCAGTCTTTCTTCTGGTAGTTCAATCCGATAACCTTCTACGCGGGGGAATTTGATTTCTAAAGCGTCGCGTTCGGGACTAATAGCACAGACATGAATGGTCTTTTTAGGGGGTCGTGACTTAGCAATCACAGGTTTAGCAGTGAAATCAAAGGGAATTCCTAACACATCAGCATACTCCACATCAAACAACCCTTGGTCATTGAGGTCGTAGGAATAACGACGCAAAGCACGACCGATCACCTGTTCACAAAGTAACTGAGTCCCAAAAGCACGAATTCCTAATATATGGGTCACACTTGAGCAATCCCAACCCTCGGTAAGCATTGATACTGATACCACACAGCGGATCGACTCCCCCAATTTTCCCTCTTTACCCACGGTGTTCATTACTTCCCTGAGTAAATCCTGATCAGTAAGTTTCTCTACTTCTGCTGCTCCTTTCCTTTGGGCAAGTTCCCGCCTAAACCTATCAATCTCATCTGCTGCGATCGCGCGAAAGTTAGGATCTAAAGCATCACCGGACTCTAACTGCTCGCTATCAATCAGTAAAGTGCGGGGACGAGCCAAACGCTTACCATAATCGTCATAATTGCGAAATAACTCTAAACGTCCAGCGTGGTAAGCCGTAGACCCATCATCACTATTCTCGCGATGGAACCCAGAGATAAAGTCATACACCAACTTAGATGTAGAGGTATTATTACAAACCACAATGAAGACCGGGGGACTCATAAGCCCCTGCTCTTGCCATTGATCGTAGGTTGATCTATAGTGCCCATACAAAGCATCAAGGGCTGTTTGCAGTTCAGCGGGTAAACTTAATGGATCTAACCCTCCCCCCGAACTCCTACCCTTTTTAGGCATTTTGTTGCGGATATGTACCCACAGGTCACGCAGTTTGGGCATAACTTCCCCTGGAACATTATCAGAGACGGGAACACGGGGCAATTTGACAATCCCACACTCGATCGCATCCATTAGGGAAAAATCACAAACCGTCCAAGGAAATAAAGTCCCTTCTGCATAACCAGAACCCCGTAAGAAAAATGGTGTAGCGGATAAGTCGTAAACCTTATCTACCCCTAACTTACGTTTAACTATTTCAATCCCGGAAATCCATAATCTCGCAGCTTCGTTATTCTTTTTAGCTTCGTCTTTGTCGTCACCTTTCAGATCATCTAATTCATCACTATCAGGTTTCTCCCGATAACAGTGGTGAGCCTCATCATTAATTACTAAAATATTCTTCATTCCCATTAACTCAGGCATTACTCTCTGTAACATTTGCCCTTCTGTTTCTAGGGTTTGTAATGGTTCACCGCGACCTTGCAAAAGTTTCCGATTTCCCGCTGATATTTCTAACCGTTCCCTTAACTTAAAAGCATGATAATTAGTAATGATAATCTTAGCCCTAGCTATATCCCCTAACATATCACTGGGTACAAGTTCCCGATTACTGTAGTAATTATCAGGGTGATTTGGTTGGAGAATTTGCAGGCGATCGCGAATAGTAATCCCTGGTGTAATAATCAGAAAACCTCTAGTGAAGCGTTTACTCTGGGGATGACGAGCAGCATTAATAGTTTGCCATGCAATCAACATCGCCATCACCGTAGTTTTCCCCGCTCCTGTCGCTAACTTCAAAGCAATTCGTAACAGTTCTGGGTTAGCTTCATTAGCATCCTCAATCGTTTTGAGAAAGTTTTGACCCAGTTTACCAATATTAGGGGCTACCTCGGCTAACCAGATTGCTGTTTCTACCGCTTCAATCTGACAGAAAAAAGGTCTAACACCATGAAACTGATAATATCGCCAATGTTGTAAAAGTCTCGCTGTCTCTGGCGTAACTCGCCAATTTTCCGGGTTGGGTATCTGTCGCCACTCGCTGACCTTCTCCCGAATACTATTAATAAACAAAGACATTGTATACTGTTGTGAATCAGTAGAAATATTTTGTTCTGCAAAAAGTTCTAGTTGGAAAGCTTTACGCTTTTTGGTCTTAGGTATGGGACTAATAAACTCTGCCGAGCGCCTCTTATTGATGATTTGATTGGTTGGTTGTCCTTCATTATCAAGTTCCCAGTATTGGGCAGGTATGCTGTAGGGTGAATTTAGAATAGGACTTTCAAAGAATTGTTGAGACATATTTTACTTGAGGACGGTCTTTAGGTGCAATATTCATTTTTGCCATCAGCGCACTAGCAACAGGATTCTCCCGTCGGAGGATTTCCAGAGTTATTGTAGGTTGGGTTGAGCGTAAGCGAAACCCAACATTACCATGTTCCAGCACAAATCATTGACATTTCAGAAGAGAAAATTTTACTTTAGCGACCTGAAGCCGATTCATC
>CASBRB010000314.1 GCA_949127975.1 Oscillatoriales cyanobacterium PMM_0019
ATTCTGGGAATGCTGTTAAAGGCTGGCGCAGTGCCGCAGCTATTAGTGGTTGGTCGCAATTTTCCACAGGGTCATCTGGTAGAGTAAAATCTTCTGGTAGTAGTGGCCAGGTAACGGTTGGTTGGTTAATTTTTGTGTCAGCGATCGTCGGCATACTGCAACTCCAATGATATCGCAATTCCCACCATTAAACTATATCACTTTCAGAAGCTCTACCCTAACCCTTGAACCAGGCGGGTAGCGTTTGTACTAATCCAGATGAACGACTAAACAAACAAATATGTATTTGAAAACACTTTACATCCGCCAGTTTCGCAATTACCAAGAGCAGCAGGTAGCCTTCTGCGCCCCCAAAACTATATTGGTGGGGAATAATGCCCAAGGTAAGTCGAACCTTTTAGAGGCGGTGGAATTGTTATCAACGCTAAAGAGCCACCGGGCAGGGCGCGATCGAGATTTGATTCACTCTGGATATAATGATAGTAAAATCACCGCTACACTGGAACGCGCTAACGGTTCAGTAGATTTAGGTTTAATCCTACGCAGTCAGGGACGTCGTACCGTTGTGCTTAACGGGGAAGGGTTACGACGCCACATCGACTTTTTGGGCACCCTCAATGCCGTGCAATTCTCTAGTTTAGACTTAGAGCTAGTGCGAGGTGCCCCGGAACGACGTCGCGCTTGGTTAGATTCTCTTTTGACCCAAATCGAACCAATCTACGCCCATATTTTACAGCAATACAACCAGGTTTTACGGCAGCGCAATGCCCTATTAAAGCAAATCAAAACAGGCGCAGTCCCTGTCTCCGACGCTACAAAAGTAACTACACAGGAAGAGCAATTAACTTTATGGGATGCCCAATTAGCACTGACAGGTTCGCGGGTGACTCGGCGTCGGGCGAGAGTTTTAAAACGACTGGCTCCTTTAGCCCAAGTATGGCACGCCAGTATCAGTGGTAAGACAGAAATCTTGGAAGTGAGTTATGCTCCCAATGTCAGTCTAGAGCAGGACGACCCGGAAAAGGTACAGCAGGCATTTTTAGACAAAATCCAACAGCATCGGTTTGTAGAACAGCATCACGGCACCACCTTTGTCGGTCCCCACCGAGATGAAATCGATTTTACCATCAACCAGACACCAGCAAGAACTTATGGTTCGCAAGGGCAACAGCGAACACTGGTACTGGCGCTAAAACTAGCAGAGCTAAAGCTGATAGAAGAAGTAGTTGGAGAACCACCGCTGTTGCTGCTGGATGATGTGTTAGCTGAACTCGATCCCCTACGCCAAAATCAGCTCCTCAACGCCATTCAAGACCGTTTTCAAACCCTAATCACCACTACCCACTTAGGCTCTTTTGGTTCCCAGTGGATCGAGTCTTCTCAGATTCTCTCAGTTCACGCTGGACAGATTAGCAGTTTTTGAATCCTAAGTCACAGAATTTTCAACGCCAAGGTACGCAATGCGATTAAAATTTAATCTTTCTTAGAAGTAATTACCTCAGTAGGTCGTAGCAACTTTTCACCTAAACGAAATCCCCGACGGAGGATTTTTATAATTGTTTGGTCTTCTAGATCGTCTCGTATTTCACAGTCTACCACCTGACAAACATTCAAATCAAGCTGATTTTCTGTAAGTTCTACTGGACTTACTTGACGTTTTACTAGCACAGAGAGGAATTTTTTATGAACGGCTGCCAGAGATGATAGTAAATTTTTCATAAACTCAGGACTAGATTCGGGATACTCTGCCATGTAGTCTAGTAAATATTCTAAGGCATCGATTACTTCTAAAAGTTCCAAGAAAAGTTCTTCATTAGCAGCCTCCGCTATTTTTTCCTGTTCGCGCACCAACTGTTGTAGCGATTTTTTTTCTTGGAGCAGTGTGCTAATTTCTGTTAAAAGTTGGTGGCGGTCTTCGCTGCTCAAGTTGAAAATTTCGATGGGATGGTTCACGTTGTGTATTCCTTGTTACTTTTGATTGGGCACGATTAATACGTCACCTATTTCTATATAATTTTCCCTACCTTTTAGGTAAGGATTGGCATTAAGAATCAGGGGCCATAAATCTTTGTCTCCATAAAATTGTAATGCAATCAGCGACAAGCTATCCCCACTGCGCACGGTGTAGCGGAAGCCATTGATCCCAATCGGTTGAGGTGGTGTCGCAGGCGCAGGCACAAGATTGGCTTCTGTTGCAGGTGATGGCGACAGATGAGCAAACCAGAAATAGCCAGCAGACCCTAAAATAATTCCTATCAGTAAAATTAAAATGTATCGAATATCAAAGTCCGCTGGCAATAATGCGCTGAGTGGCTTTGGATTTGTTTCTGGTTGGGCAACCGCCGGAAGTTCTGTGAGGATGCGAATCGCGGATAGGTTGCTCTCACACACGGGGCATTTATCTCCCTCAATGTTGGGCTGCGAGCATACCGGACAAGTCAATTTTATAATCATATTACCCTCTGTGGTTAGATTTTTTCGCGGATTGGTTGCTGGTGTAACTTACCCTTTTCGAGCGGCGGGCGTCCTCAGCCGGACTCCCCGACTGCGCGGCTATGTGCTAATTCCTATTTTGGTGAACTTTGTTGTCAGTATCACCTTATATTTAGGCTTGCTAATTGCCGGGTTTCATGGTATAGACACCATTATTGCTAACCTGGTGTTGCCCAGTGGGGTGGCTTTGTCCGTATATTGGCTGTTGCGGCTCTTGTTGGGGCTGGTGTTGTTCATGGTCACGGGTTTCCTGTTGGTGCAATTTGGCGTATTGCTGGGGGCCCCCTGGTATGGAATGCTTTCTGAACAACTTGAGCGGGTACGCACCGGGGAGTCGCCACCAGCAGTAGATGGGGGTATTTTTACAGATACTGTGCGCTCGCTCACCTATGAGCTGAAGAAACTGCTGATTTTCGTCAGTGTCGGGTTAGTGTTATTTGTGTTGGGCTTTGTTCCGCCTGTAGGTCCGGTGCTTGCTAGTGTGGGTGGCATTGCTTTGTCAGCGACGCTGCTCTGCCTTGACTTTTTCGATCCACCCTTGGAACGGCGACGCTTAAGCTTTCGCACTAAGTTAGCAATGGTGGGTTATAGTTTGCCTGCTAGTGCTACTTTCGGCTTAGTCTGCCTGTTGTTAGTCAGCATCCCGATTATTAATTTGTTGACGATCCCCCTGTGCGTAACCGCTGGGACGCTATTTTGTTGCGATCGCATTTTACCTAGTCTGAAAAGCGGCTTGTCTTTGAGCGATCGCTCTTAAAAATTTATAGCAATACGAGGTATTTTCTAGGTTACAATTTGCAAAATTGTAATTTTTTTATATTACGACATAAATTTAATGATGCAGCCGATGGATCTGCCCCCGCAATCGATCGCTATAGAGCCTGCCATTGACCGCAATCCGCTCACTGTTGCGCCTGATATGCCTTTGGCTGAAGTCCTGGCACTAATGAGTCAGGTAAGCAATAGTTGTGTCCTGCCTACTCAGGATTCAGCAACAGGCATAACGCATCCGGAATTTCACCAGCACGACATGGGTGAATTGGATGCTACCGCTAGTTGTGTAGTGGTAATGGCAGGGGAACATCTGATGGGAGTATTCACAAATCGGGATATTATTAGGCTAACTGCCGCTGGTATCCCTCTTGCAGGCTTGAAGATTGCGGATGTGTTAATGTCACAGGCAATTACCCTAAAACTCGCGCAAGCTCAAGATGTTTTTACAGTGCTATCCTTGCTTCGTCAGCATCGGATTCGCCATCTGCCTGTTGTTGATGATAACTTGAAGCTAGTGGGAATTATTACCCATGAAAGTATCCGCAAAGCCCTCCAGCCCGTCAACCTATTAACGCGATTGCGATATGTTAGAGATGTGATGACTACTGAGGTAGTTCAAGCAACCTTGATGACCTCTATCCTCGATTTAGCCCGATTAATGGCCCAGGCGCGAGTTAGCTGTGTAGTGATTACGAAAGAGGCAACAATCGAGGAGATGAGCTATTTGGAAGATGAGGATTTTTCCCTGAGTCCAAAAGCAGAGGAGGCAGGGGCAGGGGAAGTAGAAAAAAATAAGTTGGGGGGAGAGCCACAATCTAAAATTCTGGTTCCACTGGGAATTGTCACAGAGCGAGACATAGTACAATTTCAGTCGCTAGAACTAGACTTATCGCGAACAAAAGCTCAAGATATCATGAGTACACCTTTGTTTCGCCTTCTGCCCTCAGATACTTTGTGGGTAGCCCATGAAAAAATGCAGCGGCGGCGTGTGGGGCGTCTGGTAGTTGTTGGCAATAGCGGGGAATTATTGGGGATTGTATCCCGGACAAGCCTGCTACAAGTACTCAATCCAGCAGATATGTATGGTTTGATTGAGGTATTGCAGCAGGCTGTAGACGATCGGACAAAGGAATTAAAGCACTCTAATGAGTTACTGCGTCAAGAAATTGTTGAACGCAAACGAGCCGAGAAACAATTAATTATCGCACGGGATAATTTAAAAAGACAGGTTGCCGAAAGAACCGCCGAGCTGGCAAAAGCAAATTCCCTGCTGAAAAAGGATATTTTAGAGCGCGTGGTGACTGAGGCGGCATTGCGGGAATCAGAGACACAATTAAAAGAACAAGCAGCGCGGCTAGAACAAGCTTTACAGGAATTGCAAAAAACCCAATCTCAACTAATTCAAACAGAAAAAATGTCCAGCTTGGGACATTTAGTTGCTGGGGTTGCTCACGAAATTAATAACCCACTTAATTTTATAGATGGTAATATTAGCTACACTAATAAATATATTGATAATATTCTGGATATGCTGGCACTTTATGCCAAATATTATCCCGAACCAGTGCCAGAGATTCAAGAACAAGCTGAAACACTAGACTTGGATTTTATCAAGACAGATCTGCCAAAAGCGTTGGGTTCAATGAGGCAGGGGGCCGATCGCATTCGCGATCTAGTTGTGTCACTACGCAACTTTTCACGATTGGATGAAGCGGAGATGAAACACGCCAATATTCATGAAGGGATAGATAGTACTTTGTTGCTGTTACAGCATCAGTTAAAAGAAAAAGTAGGACGTCCTGAGATTCAAGCGATTAAAGAGTATGGTAACCTGCCGCCAGTGGAGTGTTATCCAGGACAACTCAATCAGGTATTTATGAATATCCTCAGTAACGCTATTGATGCATTGACGGAAGCTAGCAAAGATTACCCGATTAAAAATCCCCAGATTTTGATTCGCACTACAGTGATAAACGACAATCGAGTAGAAATCAGAATTGCGGATAATGGTCCTGGCATGAGCGAAGAAGTACAGCGGCGTTTGTTCGATCCTTTTTTCACAACTAAGCCAGTTGGCGAAGGCAAGGGATTGGGGCTGTCGATTAGCTACCAAATTGTGATTGAAAAACACGGTGGAGAGTTGCGGTGTATTTCCGCACCCGGTGAAGGGGCTGAGTTGGTGATTCAGATTCCGATGCAGCAGCAGACTGGGCATATATAGAGGCAACAACAGGGGAATTGCCCCTAGGAACCGCTATACGTAGAGGCAGTGCTACAGTTGTGACTTTTTTGCGTTCCTACCGATATAACAGGACTTACGCAGACTGAGCATATGTAGGGGCAACAACAGGGGGATTGCCCCTACGAACCGCTATATGTAGAGGCAGTGCTACAGTACTGTATAATTTATGCAGTACTGTAGCAGACTGGGCATATATAGGGGCAACAACAGGGGGATTGCCCTACGAACCGCTAGATGTATAGGCAGTGCTACAGTACTGTTATGGATGAGGCTTGGTAATCCTTTGATAGCTATCTGGGCTTTGGGTAACATATTTTTTTTAAAATTGTAAAAAATCCACCACATGACTAATAACTCCGATCAGAAATCTACTGCTTTTAAGTCTACTCAAGGTAGCACTACCTCTCACGAGCTTTCTTTAATAGATAGAACAATTAAATATACTGCCAAAGCCGAATGGCAGATACTGTTTGAGAAGGAAGAACCAGTAGCCGAACTATTTTCTATCGCTTATTTAGCTGATACAAGTGAGTCGTCGGAACAGCGCCCAATTACCTTTATCTTCAATGGAGGACCTGGTGCTGCTTCAGCTTACCTTCATATGGGAGCGTTAGGCCCCAAGCGTGTTCATTTTAACACTGAAGGCACTCTGCCTAAGCCACCATTGCGCGTTTTGGATAACCAGGAAAGTTGGTTGTGTTTCTCTGATTTAGTATTTGTAGATCCCGTCGGAACTGGTTTTAGCCGCACTTTATCCCAAAATAAAGACAAATCGGATAATGCTCAACAAAAAGATAAAGAAGAAACTAGCAACCAGGCTGCTGCTGAATCGCAGTTTTGGGAAGTCGAACGGGACTTAAAGTCTTTAGCCGAATTCATGGAAAATTTTCTCTCTCGTCAAAATCGTTGGCTGTCGCCTATTTTTATTGCTGGAGAAAGCTATGGTGGTTTTCGGGTAGCTAGGCTAGCTCGCCAACTCCAGCAAGAATTTGGCATCGGGCTTTCAGGAGCGATTCTCATCTCCCCCGCCCTCGAATTTAGTCTTCTGGAAGGGAGTGATTATAACTTAAGTTACTGGACAAGTTTAGTCCCCTCAATGGCGGCTGCCGCTGCTTACCACGGCAGGGCAAAATGGGCTGGTGCTGAAGGAGATATGGAAATTCATCGACAAGCCGCAGAACATTTTAGCCAACAAATTCTCCTGCCAATACTTGCCAGAGGCGACAGCGTTCCTTCTCCAGAGCGGCAGCAAGTTTACCAAATGTTATCAGATTTAATCGGATTGGATGTCAGTTTAATTGAAAGACATCAAGGGCGGATTGACATAAACATTTTTTCCCGCGAGTTACTCCGTCAAGAGAAGAAAATTGTCGGTTTGTACGATGCTGCTATTACTGCGATCGATCCCTTTCCCGATCGCCTAGAATACTCTGGTAGCGACCCCACCCTTGAAGGGGTTCAACGACTGTTTACCGGAGCTATCAACCATCACTTACGCTCAACGCTCAATGTGGAAACTGAACTGACTTATCATCTACTCAATTTCGATGTTTTCAAGGAATGGCAGTTCAAGTTGAAGAAGAATGTTAAACAAGGTTATGTTGGCGCTGTCGATGACTTAAGAGTCGGCATGACGCTCAATCCTTATATGCGAGTCTCGATCGTTCACGGAATTTTCGATCTGCTTACAACCTATTTTGCTTCTCAGCAGTTAGTGGCTCTGATGAAGCTCGTTCCAGAAGTGCGTTCTCACCTCGATCTCCAGTGCTTTGATGGCGGACATATGTTCTATACTTGGGAGGCTTCTCGACAACAATGGTTTACTTACATGACTAATTTCTACCAGTCGGCTCTGTCTAATTAATGACTATGAATATGTCTGCTAGCACCAAGGTACAGGTGGAAAAAATCCCAGCTATTGGATTAACGGTGACAAATGCCGATCGCTCCCAAGATTTTTATACGCAAGCACTCTCGTTTAAACCTGTTTCAGATATCACTGTTGAAGGACAGGATTACAGCGATCTTGAAGGCGTCCCTGGGGCAAAAATTCGCATTGTCACCTTACAGCTTGGAGATGAAATTATCGAGCTGATGCAGTATCTTAACCTTGAGGGAAAACCCATCCCAAGGGATTCACAAAGTAATGACTTGTGGTTTCAACATCTGGCGATCGTAGTCAGTGACATCGATCGCGCCTATGCTCACCTGAGATCCTTTCCCATTGAACCCATCTCAGTAGAGCCACAAACGATACCGCCTGATAATGAAGCATCTGCTGGTGTACGAGCCTTCAAGTTCAAAGACCTCGATGGGCATAATTTAGAGCTAATTTGGTTTCCTCCAGACAAAGGAAAAGAAAAGTGGCATCAAAACACCGAGCGTTTGTTTCTAGGAATCGATCACAGTGCTGTAGTCGTTGCCAACACAGAGCAGAGCCTACATTTTTACTGTGACATCCTGGGAATGCAGGTCAAAGGGAGCAGTCTCAACCAGGGTGAAACGCAAGCTCGCCTTGATGGTTTACCAGGAGCCGAAGCCAGAGTTACAGCCCTGGGAACTGCCCAAGCAGGTAATGGTATTGAACTTCTAGATTATATTGTTCCTGCCAACGGTCGTACAATGCCGAGTGACTGGAAAAGTTGCGATATTGCCCACATGCAAATCGAGCTAATCGTCAACGACATTGAGCAGGCAGTCAATGTGCTGCGGCAGAACGGGGTTCAGTTCGTCTCTGGGGGACTGGTGCAGTTTACAGACAAATCATGTCCTTACCGCCAAGGTTGCCTAGTCAAAGATCCTAACGGACACGCCATATTGCTCATCACCATATGAGGGCATCCAGGGAATAGGCACCTGGGCCGAAACCCGCGATCGTAATCAGCATTACACAGTACATAAATGCCTTTTCCCAGCTCGGCGGTTCACCTTGTCCTTTTGGACCAGTATACTCTCCTTCAGGAATTAAGTATGGATCGCTGGCAACAAAAGGCGCTCCTTTTTTGACGTCTAAAAACATCGCGAACGCCATTGAGGCTAGAATCGGTAGGGTTGCTAGTAGGGTGAGGAATCCCACAATCAGGAAAAGTCCGCCTCCCAACATAGTCGCCGCTGATATAAAGCAAAGAAACATAGGCATTTTCATAGAATCAGCCCACTGTTTAAGATGTGTGATCTTTGGGTAGCCGTGCAGCACGAATAACACACCGACGCTCACTCTCAGCAGTAAAAGCACCACGCCTAAAATTCCCCCAGGGTACTCATTATTGACTGAACTTAGCAGGTTTGTGCCTAAAGCTGGGAGATGATATGAAACGTGAGTAGTTAAAAATAAGCCGATGGGAAAGCCAAAAGCCAATTTGTATTTCATTATCCCCTTTAACCATTGCGCGTTTGCATTTTAAAACGTTTTGGTCGATCGCACCATTAAGATTACTGCACACCACAAGTGTTAAGCTCGATCGCATACAAAGATTTGCCCGCCGTGATGAAGAGGCGATCGCGTTTCTGTCCACCGAAGGTGAGGTTAGCGCTTGTCTCCGGCACTAGGATTTTCCCTAAACGAGTACCGTCGGGCGCATACACCTGCACGCTATCCTTAGAACTGGTAAAAATGTTGCCTTGCTCGTCCACGCGCAAACCGTCAGGTTCTCCAGGCTCGATGACCGCGAACACGCGACCATTCGACACACTAACACCATTTACCACCTCGTACACGCGGATATGATGAGGTCCTTGAGGGATATTGAAGGCAGCAGTATCCGACACATACAGGAGTTGTTCGTCTGGACTGAAGGCAAGTCCGTTGGGGCGCACCATATCCGTCACTACAGCATCGATCGCACCAGTAGCCTCGTCGAAGCGGTACACGAAACACCCAGGTTGTTCCTGCTCACCGCCGTATCCCTGGTTTGGCTCAGTGATACCATAGGGCGGGTCAGTAAACCATATCGTTCCGTCACGCTTCACTACCAAGTCATTGGGGCTGTTGAGCTGTTTGCCTTGGTAACGGTCCACTAAAACTTTCCATTGACCGTCATGTTCGCGTCGTATTATAGCACGCTTACCCGAAGAACAAGCTACCAGACGCCCCTCCAGGTCGCGATAGTTACCGCTCTGATAGTCGGACACGTCTCGCAGGATACTGACTCCATCACTGGCACTCCAGCGCAACAGGCGGTTGCCGTGAGCGTCGCTCCACACAACACTATCGTCTTCGTGGAAGTAAACGGGACCCTCGCTATGAACGCTGCCGTCGGCAAGAAGAAGGAGCGAGGCTCCTGGGCGTACCATAGCACCCATGCGATCGTCATAGATCTCAATGGCTTCAGACATAGGCATCTGACTCCTCCTATAATTCGTTTATGGAACCAAGAATCCCCGTGTCTAAAGACCGGGGAGTGTCAAAAAATTGCTGTTTAGCAGAAACTGAAAAACTGATTATCTCGTATTTTGCAGGGCACAGGGCATCATGTAGCCAATCACTTGCCAAACCGAGCTAAGAGTTCTGCTCTGGATAGTTCCAGCAATAGCACGCTAAATTCATCTGGTGCCAACTGTAATAATGGTTCGACTATTGAACTCAGTTGCTCATCTATTGAACCAAATCTTGCTTTCAAGAAGCTTTCTATAGTAATACGCCTTTCTCTCAATACTCCTTGTTGTAACCCTTGTTGTAAGGATTCTTCCCGCCATTGAATAAGTAAAGGTGACAGTTCCATAATCAGCGTCCTCTCTGATTCCTGTAATTTTTTTTTAGCCTGTAAGGTGGCTTGTAAATTGGATAGTACCAACAGCACATTAGTTTTTAACGGATGAGTTGCTGGCAGGTCCCTGAACTCCTTAATCGCCCTTTCTTGTATCTTATCTTTGCCCAGTAGTCGCAGCCACAGAGTTGATGGTATTTCTGGCAACTGATGAATCGCTACTATTGCTGTTCGCTGATGTTTTCCAAAAAAATATATTCCTTGTAACCACTTAGCTTCATCAGGAGTAGCTTTGAAACCATCTAAAAGTGCTGTTGATGCAGTAGGAGAGAGTATCCACAAGAAAGGTAGCTGTGAATCGTCTATTCGACTTTTATTGCGTCCGGCTTCATTTTCTATTTTAGCACAAACATCGATGAGTTTCCCCATACAGCTACGGATTTGTCGGGGTTTGACAGCCATGCGAAATGGTTCTATCAGGCAAGGACTAGCAGCAAATCTACCTAATACTCCCAAAACATCAGGACTGACTGTTGGTTGTGGTGATGGGGCAAACCACACATCTATCTGCCGGGTTTCCCCTGGCACTTCCTGTTCTGTTTCTACTTTTCCTAGTAACGAAAGAAGTTCTTTTAAGTAGTCTTTGGCATAGCGATCGTAAGGAAATTGGGTCATTTATTGCTGGTGTGAGAAGAAGCAGTCATTAAGAATATCTATCCGTTGGTAGTAGGGGCACCCCCCTGTGGTTGCCCCTCCCTGGGGCACCCCTACTCCCGTGGTTGCCCGGAGCATCCCGCCACGCCCTGGGCTTTAGCTCTTTCTCGGAGGGTACCATTAATAATATTTTACTTAGCCGATCGCCTAAATACCGCTCGGACAAATAGCAGCACAGTCTATCTTACTACCGCGATCGTGGTTCTAGTAACGAAATGTGGTAGGCATTCCCCAACCATTAAGACGGTATAATTAGGAAGCCTGCCGACATTAAGTTGGAGCCTTAATAATGAACATCACCGAACACTACGACATCATAATTATTGGTACAGGAGCGGGTGGAGGAACGTTAGCATATCGACTAGCAGCCACCGGTAAAAAAATTTTGGTGCTGGAGCGGGGCGACTTTCTACCGAGAGAAAAAGCCAACTGGAGCGCCTTGGAGGTTTACCAAAAGGAACGTTATCACACTGACGAACATTGGTACAACCAAAACGGCAAAGAGTTTCGTCCACAGACGGGCTACTGGGTGGGCGGTAATACCAAACTGTATGGGGCAGCGTTGCTAAGGCTGCGGGAGCGAGATTTTGAGGAGGTGATTCACAAGGAGGGCATTTCTCCAGGATGGCCGCTCAAGTACGCGGACTTTGAGCCATACTATACCAATGCAGAGAAACTCTATGACGTACATGGAGAGCGAGGAACCGATCCAACTGAACCACCATGCAGTGAGCCGTATCCCTATCCTGCGGTTAGCCATGAACCAGATATGCAGACGATCGCTGATGATATTCGAGAACTAGGCTATTATCCCTTTCATTTGCCATTGGGATTAAAGCTGAATGAAGCCTCCCGCAGCAATAGTCCCTGCATTCGCTGCGATACATTTGACGGTTATCCTTGCCTAGTAGGGGCTAAAGCCGATGCCGAAGTTAACGCCATACGTCCCGCCCGCGAAGCATATGCCAATCTTACACTAATGACCAACGCCAAAGTCTTGCGGCTGCATACCAGCGAGTCGGGGCGAGAGGTGACAAAAGTCGAAACCGAAATTGCCGGGGAGCGGCATTGGTTTACAGGCGATATTGTGGTTGTTGCCTGTGGAGCCATCAACTCTGCTATTTTGTTATTAAGGTCTGCTAACGATAAGCATCCCAATGGATTGGCAAACAGTTCCTCTAGGGTGGGCAGGCATTTCATGAAACATATGGAAACCGCTCTAGTTTCACTGCATATAGAGGTGAATCACGCTAACTTTCAAAAAACGATTGCCGTAAATGACTTTTACTGGGGAGAGCCTGATTTTCCTTATCCGATGGGCATGGTGCAGAACACGGGCAATGTGCTAGCCGATATGCTTCCGGCAGAAGCACCTCCGCTTATGGCTCCCTTTGTAAAACTGATTCCTGAATATGAGCGACATTTGATTGCCGAGCGAACGGTTGGCTGGTGGCTACAAACAGAGGACTTACCAGATCCCAATAATCGGGTTCGTGTGGTGGGCGATAAGATTCACCTTGATTATACACCGAACAATAGGGAAGCGACCGATCGCTTGGTACACCGCTGGACGTCTGTACTGAAGGCAACCAATCGCTGGGCCGCCAAAAATGTTCTGCCCTTTGGGCTTTATCCGCGCAACCAAATACCTGAACAGGCAGTTGCACATCAATGTGGCACCTGTCGGTTTGGCACCGATCCCAAAACTTCAGTCCTTGACATCAATTGCCGTACCCATGATGTGGATAATTTATATGTTGTGGATGGTAGTTTTTTTCCGTCAAATTCAGGTGTCAATCCCACACTGACAATTATGGCGAATGCACTACGTGTTGGCGATCGTTTAGCTGAACTGTTGAGTTGACATGACGGCGAATAAATTCGCCGTGTCGCTCTACATCCACCGCTTAAAAAACCGTTGTTTTGAGCTTCCCGTACTTTTTTAGATAAAAAAAAATGAATGACAAAGATCTGATGCCCGAAAAACCGAATGAAAATCGTACTGAGAAACCCGAACAATCGGACTCTCACCCTGTAGCTACAGGATTGGGGGCAGTAGGTGGTGGTATGGCAGGTGCCAAAATTGGTGGTTCTGTTGGTGGAAAGCTTGGTGCTGTCGTTGGTAGCGTAGCCGGAGCGATCGCTGGCAGCATCTTAGGTAATACTGTAGCTGAGATGGCTGAAGAAGTTAGCGACGAAGTTAAGCCACACAGCGGGTTAGGTTTAGGTGCCAACAATAAACCGATTGAATTGCCCAGACATTATAGCTGGGAAGAGCTACAGGCACTATCAAAACCTCAACGTGGATGACTTGTACAGTACCGTAGCAGCGTAGCTACTTATGGTGGATGGTGAGTGACGCGCTTGAGCCCAAGGTTTTCAAACCTTAAAGTTGGGTTTCGTTCCTCAACCCAACCTACAACTCAGAGGGCGAGATAGTCTAAACTCCAGTACTAACTGAATGATCCCGGAGAATTTTCTAAGTCTACGGAATGGGGGAGCGGGCTAAGTCCGGGAAAATCCCTGCAATATCTGGTTAGATATCAGTCCCCAGCAAATCCTCCAAAAATCTATAACCCGCCTGCTCCAAATCACCAGCCAAAGAAAAAGCTAAACTCCGAATCCTAATACTACCAATTCTGATATCCAGAGGCTCAACTAAAGGCATCGGATACACCAAAATCGCCTCCTGACACGCCTTCGCTTCTGCATAAGCTACCACCTGAGCAATGTCCCTCGACGTCGGTCTAGTAGTAGTTTTGTACTTAGTATCCAACACATATTTAGCGCCCCCCGCGTGCACATCTTGCAACACCAAATCAATATCAAAATAGATATCCTTACCTTCACCGATATACATTCTTTCTTGAGATTTAATATCTAAAAAGTGTGGAAATAGTACAGTTTCCCGATGTGCTTTCAGCCACTCTGCCACAAACCGTTCGTAGAGTCGCGCCATGTCAACCAAAAAGGGTAACATCGAACGTTCACCCACCTCAAAACTCGGCCCAGTCTGCTCTAAAAAGAACCGACAAAGCGCGTGTAATAATCGATAATCTTCATTCAAGCGATTATACTGCCGTCCCACACAAGCTTGAGGACTCTTTGGTTGCAACGTTACGAATCCCTGTAACAAATGATAAGCTCGGCGCACAGACGGCAGCACCCGTTCTGTACAAAAACCGCTACGAGCAATGCACCAAAGAGTCCAGGCAACAATCTGATTCTCTTCAACGTCTGCCGTGTGTTCCTCATAATAGCACTGGACTTTACCATCCCACGGTCTAGCGATAACCTGCTGCACGTCGATCCGACCTCGGATATAAGGTGAACGCTCTGTCTTCGGTAAGTAAGCACAATACAATCCCTGGCGACCCCGGTTCAGAATCCGACAGGCTAGCACATCAGCTAATCGCTCGTAAAACTCCTCCAGGGTTTGGCACTCAACCAGCCCCTCCAAAAAGCGAAAACTCTTGAGGCTATAGGCATACTCCAGCATCCGCAAGAGATTACCCAGTTGCACTTTTGGGCGCAATGCTATATGGAAATCTGAGCTTAACGGGATGTGCCCCACCCATCCTTTTGCAGTTAGTCGCCATCGGTTCCCCGTTTTAGGAGAAGGGAAATCTACAGCCACCTGGGTACCATAGTTGCGCCACAAAGCTTCACCCATCGCGTCAGGAATTTCTTCCCATGCTAACAGCACTGGAACATACTCAGTTAGCTCAATTATCCGTGGTGATGTTGCACTCATGGGAACACCTGCTGCTTCACTTTATCCCAGCGAAACTGGTTGACTTTACTCGGTTGGTCAAAGAAATACTCCTCTAGATACGGCTCAATCTCCAGCCGCCAAATGCTCTCAATCTGCTCAGTTATGTCCTTTCGCAGGAAGAAGCTGATGCCCACTTCATAGTGGGGGTCGCCTATTTGTTGGTTTAGGTTTTTTAAAGTTTGAATCAACTTTTCGACTGGGAAACCAGTGACAGAGTGATAGCGACGCAAAATATCATAGTTTGGGTAGATAGCAATAAAGGCAAAGCGGCGGCGTAGCGCGTGATCCACCAGTGCAATTGATCGGTCTGCTGTGTTCATGGTGCCAATAATCCGCACATTTTCTGGAATGCTAAAAACTTCACCTGCTGCCAGCGGGATTTTTTCGTCGCGGTACTCCAACAGATACATCAACTCGCCAAAGACGCGGGCAACGTTGGCACGGTTACTTTCATCAATAATCAGTACACAAACATTCTGGCGGTTGCGTGCTTTATGACAAAATTCCAAAAACCGTCCATCAACCAACGGGTAGTCTAATTCTCCATTTTTTCTTTGAGGACGGATACCTTGCACAAAGTCCTCGTAAGCATAAGCAGGGTGGAACTGGACAAGCTCCATAAAACCGTCACCGCCACCAATTAAATATTTAGCCAGCTTCTTGGCAATATAAGTCTTACCTGTACCAGGTGGCCCGTAGAAAATTGCCTGCTGTTTGCGCTCAAGCGCCTGCAACCAAAACTTCAATGTTTCTTCTTCAACGCCAGTATCTTCTGCACATTGGGCTAAAGTATATTCTGGTTGCAGTTTCATCTCTTCAACATCACAGGTAAGCTCGACAACATCATTGACTGGTGGGGCGTATTGAACAACAAAGTCATACTTTTTAATCTCAATTAACCAGTGAGAAAACATATCGAACAAGTCATCATTTCGGAGCGCTGGTACACCCGGATGCTGCATATCTTGAGCCAATTCTTCAATCAGCTTGTGTCCGGTAATATTTATAGCTGGATAGTCTGTCAGTTTTTCACTATAACATGTGTTAGCGAAATAGTTAATAACTGGTCGTGATTGGCTGGTAATCAACAGAAAATTATCAGGTCGGAGCGCATTAAGAATGGGTGATAGCATCCCTGTATCTATGGAATAGGCTAATTCTGAGAACTCATTGCAAGCTGCTGATAACTGAGTCGGCTCTTTATGGCAGCGACTGACGAAATTTAAAATGGCTTGTGCTACTTTTTGCCAGTTTTCCATCTTTGTCAACTTTGCCCCTTCAGACCATTCTTTTATGTCTTCTCTGAGAGCTGGAGAATGATGTATCCACGCTTTTTGTGGAAGATTATTAGCACTTTTTTCGTAAGGTAGTAGCTGTAGGAGTACTGCTTCTGTCACGTCTTCCGCCGACTGGAATGCATAAGATATCGCCTCAAAGTTCCTCTTACCCTGCTGACGCTGCTCGTTGTAGGTGGCTGTATGCCGCAGTCCGGTGGGTGTGTAGGGATATGAGGTGACAAATTCCTTAAACACCCTGACAAATTCAGCTTTCTTTTCCACTAACATAAAGTATGTATTATTTTTGAATATAATTTAATAATCACTCGGACAAAATTAGGCTAACATGATTTTTAAATTATTGGGAGATAATTTAATATCTCAATTAATTACTCTGGGTTATATTCGTCAGTCATTAGCGCTCTTTTATTTTCTCCTAGATGCTTAATAATCTCAAATTCTTTTTCTTGCAGGTAACGATAACTCTGGGGTGGACGCAAATAAGACAACTCTTCTTGTAAGCGGTTTAATTCAACAGGTTTTTCAAAAATTCTGATATTCTTTATGAAGATACCAACAACTAATGATGCCCCTCTATAATAGTTCTCAAATTCTTGACGGCTAATTCCAACATAGTCTTTGTACTGATTCCAAAAATTTCTAATCTCTTGACGGGATGCTTGAATTTCCATGACATTATCCACTTCAAATGAACCTACAAAAACTTTTTCAGGAGATGATACATACACTATAACAATGTCTCCCTCAGTTAAACGAGGACGAACCCTACGCAATTCAATTGTCTTCGTTTCCGCCTCAAATATTTTTTTAGCATACTCAGGTTTGATTGAGAGTAAAAGTATATTTTTTTTCATGGCGATTCAACTTGTATTTAAATTGTTCATTCCTAAATTATACACTTTTATAAAGCATTTTTGTGAAATTGGTTCAGGGCACATAAGCGATAATTTATTATCTGAATTTTTCCGAAGTATATCTGAGATAATAGGTGCATTAAATAACTCTGTATCCCTAAACCTAATAGCCATTATGTTACCATATTTATCTTGTTTTACCTGTTCAATATCACTAAAATTATATACCCCTAAGTGTTGGAAACGTTGATAAAGCTCCTTAGGATTACCAATGACAACCTCATCCACATAAGAGCAAGCTCGCACAGATTCTACTTCGCAATATCCCTTACCTTTGCCTTCTTTCTGTGTCCCGCTTACATACCAGAGAATTCGACAGGGAGCTGATAGTCCTCTTGAGTTCTTCACAGACCGATAATAGACAGCTTCACGGTTGAAAGCTAGTTCAGTCTTTGCTCCGAATAAGGTTTGGTTAGCTAATCCTTCATCAAATAAATCTTTAGCCCATCTAGGTTGAATTGGAATAATAAACGTAGGAATTTCAGCATCAATAATTTTTGTGGGAAAAAGAAACCGTTCAATATCGGCTAATTCTTGGGCATTTCTTATTATGTCTTCTATGTTAAGACTCTCAGAGATTTGAATAAGGAACTGACCTTCCTGCCCTAAAGTATCGGCTAGATTTGCAAGACGTATTGATAACTCAGAGGCAGTTTCAACTACTGCTAAGTTTACCTTCAAAAATCCATTTTTTACTTGGACAAAAGTATTTTCTTGAATCGCTGTAGTAACTGTCTCCGTTAAGTATGAATCAGTAACCCTTGTAAATTCTCGCTGTTCGAGAGCAGAACGTAATATAGATTTAAAAATTAAGTGGCGTACAAGCGTCCCTGATAGAGGATTATTTCCAAGCCTAAGCATTGGAATCTCTAGCTCATCTCTTTTTTGCCTACCATACACAACCAAAGCTAGTGGTTGATTTTCTCCTTCTCTAATCAACCAACATTCAAATTTATCTGATTCAGCAAGAAAACGACGAATTTGCTGCTGAAAACTTGCCTTAGTTTCTCCCTGATTCTCGCAATTGAAATAGTTATTTAAAAAATCTTCTTGTCCCTTTTTAACTGGTATTTGTTCTAGCTGTGTAGTTCCAGCCAGACGTGCAGGCTGATAGTCAAGTTTTCTGCGAAATTCGTCGATCTGAGTAATTAGATCATTAGGGCGAATGATTGACAATTTAAATTTTTCATAAATTTCACTTCTTAAGTCTAATAATTTATTATTTATGGTGACAAAAACTTGAGATTCTGAGGTAATGGTTCTAGCTAAGTGACGGACATCAAATTCATTAATTAGTACCCCTTTTTCATGCAATAAACTGCTTAAAGAATCAACAATACGATCGAACTTGTGATTGCTGCCCAATGTGGTAAATTTTTGTTTAGCAAAATTGCGCTGGTTATTTCTTTCTTTTTCATCAGTTTCCAATGCAATTTTATTAAAAATTTCATCAGTAATGCACAAATCTAATTCAGTCTGTACCCAATCAGCAAATAGAGAATTTGATTCATAAAAATCACTTTCTTTATCTATATAAAGCTCCCCAAATATTGGCTCGTCAATAACTACACATAGTTTGGATTCAAGTTTTTCTGTAGAAGCACTTGAAAATAAGTCAGGATGACCGTTATCGAACCACCAAAATATGAGTAGCTTTCCATCTTTATTTTTTCCTTGTTTATCATGTTTGGCAACAAAACCTAGCCTAGCCCAGAGTTTTTCTAATTTAAAATCCTCACGGCAATGTAATCCAATACCACTAGATTTTTTGGCGATTTCTTTAAGGTAAGCAACAAGGATTTTTGCGACTCCTTTACCACGGTGTTCTGAAGCTACGCACAGATGAGTTAGGCGATGGCGATTGTATCTTGGGACATACTCATATAAAACGTAGCCGATACACCCGGCTTGAGGATCAACAGCTACCAATATATTCCCGCGTCTCGCATGGTCAACAAAAGCCTTATGAGGAAGAAAACCAACTGTCTTATTATTGGCATCCCCCAGTGCTATGACGCTTGGCAAATGGGGGGAGCTATCGTCAATTACTTCAATCTTCACTTCCACTGTCTCTTTACTTTTAATTGGGTGTCCCTGGATATAATCTAGGCTAGCACTATCAGTATGACTTGTATTACAAAGTACCGTAGCAGCGTAGCTACTTATGGTGGATGGTGAGTGAGGGGCTTGAATCCAAGGTTTTCACACCTTTTAGTTGGGTTTCGTTCCTCAACCCAAACTACAACTCAGGGCGCTGAGAAACCCGAACAATCGGACTCTCACCCTCTAGCTACAGGATTGGGGGCAGTCGGTGGTGGTGTGGCAGGTGCCAAAATTGGTGGTTCTGTTGGTGGAAAGCTTGGTGCTGTCGTTGGTAGCGTAGCCGGAGCGATCGCTGGCAGCATTTTAGGTAATACTGTAGCTGAGATGGCTGAAGAAGTTATCGACGAAGTTAAGCCACACAGCGGGTTAGGTCATGGTGCCAACAATAAACCGATAGAATTGCCCAGACACTACACCTGGGAAGAGCTACAGGCACTATCAAAACCATAATATTGCAAAATCTGTTATAATGGGGAGTTAATTCAATAGAAAACTTCCCCTACCCCCAGATAGCCATGACCACTGTAGCCACCACCTTAGCCCTGCTTGCGGCCCTCAAGATCGCCACGGCTGGGAGCACCATCAGCCTCGCTCCCGGCGACTATCACAGCGTCAACATCGCGAACGTCAAAAAGACGGTCACCATCGAGAGCGCCGATCCAAAGCACCTGGCCGTCCTGCACGATCTGAAGGTTGATCAAAGCTCAGGGCTGACGTTCAAGAACCTCGATCTCGACACATCACAGACGACGCCCAACATTTATGGCGGGGGGGCTACCAACGTGTTCTTTGTCCTCACATCAAGTCACATCACCTTCACTGGCTTGACCGTACACGGCAGCCCCACAGGCACGCTCGCCAACACAGTATCGGCGTTCCTGATCCGGTCGTCAGACCACGTCACCGTGGCTAATTCGGACTTCTCGCACCTCCACAGCGCGCTTGCCCACCTGGACGACACCTACCTCAAGATCAGCGGAAACGCCTTCCACCACCTGTGGGACGACGCGATCCGGGGCGGTGGGTCTTCCTGGGTGACGATCGACAGCAATCATTGCTACAGCAATCACCCCGATATATCCGACACCGATCATCCCGACTGCATCCAGTTCTGGACTAAAAACACGACGACGACCGCCCACGACTTCACCATCACCAACAATCGCTACGAGCGCGGGACTGGAACTGGCACTCAGTTCATCTTTTTTGGCAACGAAGCCAGCGTCCAGTACGCCAATATTTTGATCAGGGGTAACGTCGCATACGGATCGCAATGGAACGGCATCCGGGTGACGGACGCCAAGAACGTCCAGATATCCAACAACAGCCTCGTCGCCTCCTGCGTGAAGGAATACGGCCAAGTCATGATTCCCTGGATCGCTACCCAATCGGTGAGCGGCCTCACAGTCACCAACAACATCGTCGCCGCAATCAATCCGCTCGGGGGTGACACGAACGTCGTCGAGCGCGGAAACGTCGTTAACAAGACGTGCCGATAACCCGCTGTGGGCGGATATTGTTATTATAGATTGCACTTTTGAGGTATGGTGCTTGTATAGAACAATTCCAATCAGAGCCAAGTTTAATGATGAGGAGTCAGCGTTTTGGCAGTATCAGTGTTCGCACGCCAATAATCTGATAAATTGTGCCATTTTTCAGGCTCGTCAGGCTCATTACAGTAGGTTGGCAGAGATGGAAAATTCTACAACTACATATTGGGTAGGTGATGAGTTCCGTTGTGGCTGGAAAACTTATCGATGTCAGACGAGCTATACTGAGTTGTGTAATATTCTCAAAGATAATCCTCATTACAAAGTGATGGCAGCACAGTCAGCACAACAGAGTTTAAAATCAGTTGCAGAATCCATCACCAGTTACAATGGTTTAGTTGACTTGTACTATCAAGGAAAAGTAGATAGACCATCCTTGCCTAAGTATCGGAAAAAGGGAGGACTAGCCGCAGTCACATTTCCAAGACAGGCACTAACTTACTGTGATGATGGTACTTTCAAGCCAGCAATCAGTAGAGAAACTAAGCCAGAATTAATTAGTGAGATTAAGTTAGAACTGCCTGATTTCATTGACGACTCTTGGGTACGTGAGGTTACTGTACGTCCATGTCTGGGTGAGTTCTGGATAGATTGGGTAATAGATGATGGCAAAGAACCTGTAGAACATAACCCCAATCTAGATTACTCTCAAGCATGGGGGTTTGACCACGGTGGAGCTAACTGGTTAACTGGAGTATCGACACAAGGGTTAAGTCTAATTATTGATGGACGTAAACTTAGATCGATGAATCAGGGCTATTCTAGGTTAGTAGCCAAGTACAAGCAAGGAAATGATAAATATTGGGATGCTAATCTAGACAGGATACAGCGTAAGCGTAACAATCAGATGAGAGATGCCATCAATAAGGCTGCTAGATTTATTGTGAATCGGTGTCTGAATGATGGGATTGGTAATCTGGTAATTGGTTGGAATGAGGGACAAAAACTTGGTTCTGAAATGTCACGGCAAAATAACCAGAACTTTGTACCTATTCCAACTGGTAGACTTATTGAGAGGTTAAAACAACTTTGCCCTGAGTATGGAATTATTTTGACAGTGACAGAGGAATCATATACCTCTAAAGCTTCATTTCTTGATGATGATTTTCTGCC
>CASBRB010000315.1 GCA_949127975.1 Oscillatoriales cyanobacterium PMM_0019
AAGGCCCAATAGCTTTCTCAGTAAGGGCTAAAGCCCTCACTACGAACTAATTTCCCAGAAAAAGTAAAAGGGCTAAAGCCCTCACTACGAACGAAAAAGTTTGTAGTGAGGGCTTTAGCCCTTAGTAAGGGCTCACGACTTCTCACTTTTTCGGGTTGCTTACCTAAAGCAGTTAGGATGTGATTTCGGGCAAGGATATTACTTTTCCAAACCGCTTGACGGAAACAAAGCAACAAAACTGCTAGGCTAACGCTAACGCGCAGGGTAACATTATCCAATACCCTTACGCTTGATAAGCCAACCAGTACCGAGAATGCCCAAAATAGATACTTCTAATGCCGAAGATGGTTCGGGAACGGCAGTGCCAGTAAAAGATGAAACAAAGACTATATCTGTGCTTGTGTTAGTCTTTTTGTCAAAAAGAATGTAGCTTCCTGGGGGGATATTTCCTCCACTTAATGTCTGTGTTTTGCCGTCTGCAGATGTTTGAATGTTGCTGAATATGTTAGAATTTGCCCCATTCCAAACGGCATCTTGCCCGGGATTAATTGTGTAGATAAAGCTAGATATATTAAACCCGTATCATTCTTTGCCAGTGCGAAAGGCTGATCAGTATGGCTGACAGTTACATCGCCTGGTTTACACAATATAAATGTATAGCACAGGTTGAATATAGTATCATTTGGCTGGGGGGTGTAGGATTGGACTATGTTAGTCACTAAACCCGCTGCATGTCCGACACCGCATGTAGAAGCAATAGTGATTAGGGTCGTTCCAACTATCGCCGCAGCTGCTTGTAGTTTTTTCATTTTCCGATCTCCGTTGTTACTTAGAATTTTAATTATAACAGTACTTACGCATAGACTCTATTTGTAGGGTGGGTTAGCGACAGCGTAACCCACCATCCACACTGCGGTGTGCGTGCGTAAGTCCTGTTAAAGAAAGAGAACAGGCTAGGACTTACGCATTGACAAATCAGATAAAATGTGCATAAGCTCACAAAACAAGACAATATCATTCGGAAGGAGGGTGCCACTGGTAAGCAATTCATGCAATGACCAAAAAGCTTCGTTCACAGGGGTTTTGGATGAATCATATTGCCGATTAGTTTCAGGGGGCTTATAGCTTAAAATTGAAGGGGTGATTTTGGGGCAGATTTCTACAATAGGAGAAATGGGTACTACGGCAGCGGTTATCCCTAGATGCTTGACATCCACCATAATTCACCCTAAGCTAATAGCCTTTAAGCAACTGTTTGTAATGGCATCTCTTAAAAATTGCTGTAGACATTACCTTCTTTTGGGAGCTTATGCACATTTTGACTGATTTGTCAATGCGTAAGTCCTAACATTATTCATAAATTCTTAGTTTGCTAGAACGAATGTGATACTGGATGTGAATGGGTCACTAAATATGGCAATTTTTCCCATGCTACTGGGTATTACAACTTTTCTATTTACCTCTCCAGGTCCAATCTTGGTGAAATTCGGACCGCTAGCCATCCGTTGGTATGGTCTGTTAATTGCATCTGCGGTCTTAATTGGGGTAAGCCTTTCGCGCTACTTAGCCAAACGCCGTAACATCAATCCAGACATTCTCAGCGATCTGGCAATCTGGCTGGTAATTGCGGCGATTCCCTCTGCCCGACTGTACTATGTATTGTTTCAGTGGCAAGACTATGCCCAACACCCGGCTGACATTGTTGCCATTTGGAAAGGTGGCATTGCCATTCATGGCGCTATCCTGGGGGGAATTATCGCTTCCTTGATTTTTGCCCGTATACAGAAAATTCCCTTTTGGCAATTAGCAGACTTAGTGGCTCCTGCCTTAATTCTAGGCCAAGCGATCGGGCGCTGGGGCAATTTCTTCAATTCCGAGGCATTCGGGCGTCCTACGGACTTGCCCTGGAAACTTTTTATCCCAGCGCTCCGGCGTCCCCCAGAATGGAGAGATTATGAATATTTCCATCCCACTTTTCTGTACGAATCGCTTTGGGACTTGCTGGTATTTGGGTTATTGCTTACCCTATTCTTTAGGGACTTGCAGCAATCACCACGCTTGAAACTGGGTACCCTATCTCTGGTTTACCTTTTAAGTTATAGTGCTGGTCGCTTCTGGATTGAGGGATTACGCACCGATAGCCTAATGTTGGGACCACTGCGGATAGCTCAAGTGGTGAGTTTGGTGGGAATTATTATAGGCGTTGCTGGCTTAGTGTGGCTTTATGTGTTTCGCCGAAATTTGCCTGATGTCGTCCGAGCAGAGCCTCAGAATTGGCATTCCGGTTCTGAAACGATCCCACCTGCGGATAATTCCCACTAGGCAAAAAAAAAGCTCTAGAGTTTAAACTCTAGAGCTGAACCAGGGTGCATCTACCAATCACTTTTTTCTTTAGAAAGAACTGGAATCCGGAACGATCGCAGAAATTAACAAAAATTTTTTTGGTGAGGTAATAAGTTGGATTCTCCTGTGAGGCTGACACCAGCCGTTTACATCGTAGGTGCTGGACCTGGCGATCCAGAGTTATTAACCGTTAAGGCACAGAAAATCATCGCTGCCGCCGATGTAATTTTATTTGCCGATGCCCTGGTGCCCTTGCAGATATTGCAGGGTGTCCGTCCCGATGCGGAAATTATACGCACAGGGAATAAAACCTTGGAAGATATTCTGCCAGTGATGATAGAACGGGTATTATCACAGCAGAGTGTTGTTAGACTTCACTCTGGAGATCCCAGTCTCTACAGTGCCGTACACGAGCAAATGCAAGCGCTGGCTCAAGCAGGTATTCCCTTTGAGGTAATCCCAGGAATCAGCGCTTTTCAGCTAGCTGCGGCTAAACTGAAAGTTGAGCTAACTGTACCAGGGTTAGTGCAGACGATTATTCTGACTCGTATCAGTGGTAGAACAGAAGTACCAGCCTCAGAAGAGTTAGCTTCTTTGGCAGAGCATCAGGCTTCTTTGTGCCTCTACCTGAGCGCTCGTCATGTAGAGTCCGCAACTGAGCAACTGATGCAGCACTACCCACCTGAGACTAAGGTAGCCATTTGTTTCCGCCTAGGTTGGCCAGATGAAAAAATTTTGGTAGTTCCCCTGCACCAAATGGCAGCAGTTACTGAACAAGAAAAGCTAATCCGGACAACGCTGTACGTGATTAGCCCAGCACTAGGGGAGGTAGAAAAAGTGCGATCGCGTCTTTACCATCCCGAACACACCCACTTGTTTCGTCCAGGTTCTAAACATTCACATTTAAGCAGGAGCCTTGAAAACATGCATGAGATAAAATGCCCCAAATGTCAAGGAAGCTTTGAACAAGTTCCATATGCTAATATTGAAGTCGATCGCTGTACTGATTGTCACGGTATCTGGTTTGATTCGCTTGAAGCGCAGGCGCTAAAGAAAGTTAAAGGAGCTGAGACGATAGACATTGGTGACCCCAAGACTGGCAAAAAATTCAACCAAGTGGGAGATATAAATTGTCCTAAATGTAGTACAAAAATGACCAAAATGGTTGACGTTAAGCAACATCATATTTGGTATGAAAAATGTCCATTATGCTATGGTATATGGTTCGACGCAGGTGAGTTCAAGGATTTCAAGGAAGAAAGCATCAACGACTTTTTCAGGGATATGTTCAGCCCCAAAAGAAATTGACCGAAAATTGGGATTAAGCTGATAAATGTAGTATAGAAATAATTAGGTAGGTTAAACCTTGCTAGACGAACAAGCGAAAAAGACAATACTGCGTAAGATTCCCCACGGGCTTTACATCTGTGGCGTCAAGGATGGAGAAGAAGTCAACGGCTTTACAGCCAGTTGGGTGATGCAGGCTTCCTTTACGCCACCGTTAGTAGTCAACTGTGTGAAGCAGGATTCCAAATCTCATGCTATGATCAAAGCTAGCGGCGTTTTTGCCCTGAGCTTCTTAGAAGCAAGTCAAAAAGACTTGGCTCAGAAATTCTTCAAGCCCCAGCACCGAGTCGGCAATAAGTTTGAGGATGTGGAATTCTCCCTAGGCAAAGAAACAGGTTGCCCTATCATCTCTGACTGCCTTGGTTACGTGGAATGCAGGGTTGTTGGTGCGGTGGAACATGGAGATCACACAGTCTATGTAGGTGAAGTGGTTGGCGCAGGCATCCATCGTGAGGGTCAACCTTTGTTGCTGGAAAGCACTGGCTGGCAATATGGCGGATAATTAGTTCAGTACTGTAGCACTGCCTCAACATATAGAGGTTCGTAGGGGCCACCCAACCCCTCCCGCTCACAAGGGTACGTTTTTAATATTTGGGTCTTTCTTAGACAAGGAAGACAGGTAGAGGGGGTAGATGGGGAAGATTTGTCAACGAGAGAATAGGCTTTTCACCTCCTTGTCTACTTTCCTTCC
>CASBRB010000316.1 GCA_949127975.1 Oscillatoriales cyanobacterium PMM_0019
AACTTTTGCCACATCTCGCTGGGTGGCATCTCCAAGACGTTGAGCAGACTCAACCACGTTTTCTGGTAAACTTAGCGTAACTTCAACAGGCATTTTAAAAATAAAGTTCTATATATATTGTCTAGTTTACCATGAAATCAGCAGAACGCCCCATCCATGTACTCATGGGTGGGGATGAATGATGTCGATATAATTATCTTACCCAATTGACAAGTTTGGGTAAAGTATGTTATGTTAGTACCATGATAGCCATAGAAGCAAAGTTAAAAGGAAACCAAGACCAGTACGCGAGACTAGATGAAGCGATTAGGACTGCCCAGTTTAGCTGGGGGAGCTGGAGGAACTGGGGGAACTGGGGAAGCAGAAAATACACATGCTTCTAGCCTGAAGGGAGTAAGCTCTTTTGTAAAGCGTAAAATTACACCAATTTTAATAAAATTTATGTCTATATTTCTGACAAGCTTAAAAAAAAGTGGCCGCTTAGACGGAATTCATATAACCGCAGGTATTGTTGATTCTCGTAAAATAGAGAAAGAAGACGACTACGGAAATTCAGGATGGAATATTTTTGCACCTAATTTAACAATTTATGGGTTTGACGCAGACCCCCAGGTTTGCGAACAGCTTAATCGATATATAGAAAGCAGAAATTTAAATTGGACTGAAAAACATATTCCTCTAGCACTTAGTAAAACTCTTGGTAAAGCTAAACTTTATGTAACCAAATTTCCTGGATGTAGTTCTTTATATTTGCCTAACGAACCTTATATACAAAGGTTTTCAGGTGTTTATAAAGATATGCATAAATTAGTAAATACAACAGAAGTTTAATTAACAACATTAGATAATTATTGCCATGAATGTGGAATAAGAGAAATTGATTTTTTACAAATTGATGTTCAAGGAGCAGAATTAGATGTTTTACAAGGAGCCAGTGAAATCTTAACAAGTGTTTTAGCTATTCAAACAGAAGTTGAATTCAGCTATCTCTATGTCAATCAACCTTTGTTTGGAGATGTAGATGTTTCCTTAAAAAATAAAGGATTCACTCTGTTTGATTTTACCATTCAAGGAAGGGCTGTTCGACATTCTTCACCAATTGTATCAGATATGCACCCTGGGAGTTTAATCGGAGGGGATGCTTTTTATTTCAAAGATTTGCTCGTGTCAGAAGGAGTTGAGGCCGATCGGCTTTTAAAATTAGCTTGTTTGGCAGATATTATGAAGTTTTATGATTACGCTTTAGAGATATTGGAGTATTTAACTTTAAATTATGGAGGTTATTATAATTTTGCAGATAATATTATTGAATCCTTAGAACTATTGAAATTAGAAGGTTTAGATTGTAACAAAATTATTTCTCAACTTCAAAGATATGGGAAAAAATCAAAACTACAAACAAAAGAAAACCCGGATATTTTTTCAAGTTATGTTTCTAAATTCAGGCAACTTAATTTAATATTTTTTCCTGACTGGTCGCAAACAGAGTCACAAATAGTTTTAGATTTAGAAATAACTCTTAGGAGCTTGTTTGCTCATCCTAGCAAAAGTAAAATTACCTTATTAATAGCCTCCATTAATTTTTCTGAGTCAGATGCCAAACTTATTTTATCTAGCGTAATTATGAATATTTTTATGCAATTTAATATAGATGTTACTGAAGAACCAGAAATTTTATTAATTTCAGACCTATCTGAAACTGAATGGAAAGAGTTAATTCCTTATATTCATTTTAAAATTAGGTTAAATAAAGAAAGTATTTTGAATGAAATTTTCAAGAATATTAAAGTTTTACTCCCAGAAGAGCTAATGATGGTTCCCTTGCCATAACAGACACTATTTAACCCCTTTTAGTAGCACCGAAGAAACACAGAGCCATGCCACAATCACTTCCCAAACACCCCCGCCGTCGGGGTCGAGTATTTCCTGAGTACAATCTGCCACCAGCAGAACTAGCTAGACGACAAGCAGAAATTGATGCTTTTGGGATGCGGTGTAAAGTAGTTTGGCAGAGAGTCTGTCCTGAATTGATTACAGCGGATTGCAAGTGAGTGGAGTACACGTATGGCAGGGGCGGGCACAGGGCACCGCCCCTACAATCCTACCGTACCTCATGCGGCTGCAAGCCGCTGTAAAGACCATTACAAACCGATAGCAAATTCAGGACTTACGCTCACTGGGCATATGTAGGGGCAACCACAGGGGGATTGCCCCTACCACCCGCTATGTGTAGTGGCAGTGCGTAAGTCCTGAAATTTTAGTTCGTTACTCACAGGACATCTAAGCGATGAAAAATGAAAGCTGTTGTTTTGATTGTTTCTGGATCTTCTAATGAGAATCTTTGACCACCATAAGTTCTATTTCCATTTGTTTGACGACATTATTAAATTGCCTGATAATTTGTCCTATTTCTTCATTACCGATCTCACCTGCATCGAATTGAGCGCTCCAAAGTTCATCAAGTACATAACGAGTGTGAACTAGCTCAAAATCTACATTTAGATAAAGCCCTAACGGAGAGTTTGAACCCTTGAGTTGCTCCCATTCACGATTATTTTTTTGCGAAAAAAGTGACAACATATCTGAAGTTATCGCTCGAACATGTGTAGGATCGTTAAGAAAATCATCGTGGCGGGGATGTGGCACTGTAATGTAAATTGTGGCATTGTGTTTGCACACTCGGTAAAGCTCTTTCATAATTCCAAAAAATACTTTTGTTGTCTCTCCGAGGTGTTCTAAAACGTGATGCAAAATAACTTCATCGACTTTATTATCTTCCCAAGGCCAAGGAAATACTTCTAAATCGCAAAACTCATCTGGCTGACCAAACTTGTCCACATTTACATAGCCGGGTAACAAGTGTTGACCACATCCCAAATTAAGTTTTAATTCGTTACTCATAGAAAATAGAGGCTCCGATATTACAACATGAACACATTTGATATGAATTGTTCCTGAGCCACAATTTTATCTAGTCGCCAGTAACCATTGGGTAATGCCTTCGGCTAGCACTGCCGCCGTTCTTTGTTGCTCTTGGGAGTTCACCACCCATTCAAATTCTTCGGGATTGCTCATAAAGCCCATTTCCAGCAGTACTGATGGTGCCGTTGTCGGGCGAGTTAACGCCAAGTTATCCCAAAACACCCCATAGGAGGGACGTCCCCCATATTGCACCATATAATTATGCAGGAATACCGCTAAGCTTTGAGCTTGAGGATTATACCAAAAAGCGCCAAAGCCTTGGGTGTGAAACAGATCCCCATCGTCGGGTAGGGAATTGTAGTGAATGGAGATGGCTAGAGCGGGTTGCAATTTATCTATTATCTCCTGCCGTTCTGGTAGCGACACAGGTTTATCTGTCTCCCGCGTCAGGTAGACAGTAGCACCCTTTGCCATTAACTGATAGCCCACCAGTTTTGCCATAATCAGGGTGACAGCTTTTTCGGGATAGCCAGTTGGTCCCGGTGCTCCAGAGTCTTCACCACCATGTCCGGGATCGAGGACAATTTTAACCCCAGAAAGTGGCTTGGCAGATTTCTGGTTTACATTAGGCGGATGACGTAGAGACAGCACTAAATTTGTACCACGGTATTCGAGTTTATAGCCCCATTGTTGCTGGGATTTCAGGTCAAAAGTATATTGTACAACACCGGGTACTAACTGTTGCCAGTGATAACTGGCAACTACAGGATCGGGATTGAGCTTAATAATGTCTGTTTGGGCAGTAGTGTTGTAGAGGTTGAGAACCAACATATTGGTGCCCTGCTGCACAGTTATCGGCACGGGCACTTGTAAGGGAAATATTACCTCAGTCCAACCGGGAACCTGACGAGCAATAACACTGCGAACCTGCGACAAAGGTGGTACTGAACCTGGGACTATCCGAACTTCTTTACTGCTAATCCAGCCGCCATAGTCCAAGCGTACAAAGTCCCCTTCGCGCCCAGTGATAGATGCTCGTGTTCCTTTGGGAAGGGGTGTGAGGCGAGAATAATCTGTGCTGGGACCGGTACGAGCGATACCTTGATCGGAAATTACCTCGGCAATTTCTAGCTTGGCTGGAGAGAGAATTTCAACTTTACCTGGTCCTTGCTCGCTCACCGTTTGACCATTTTTTTCCAGTTGGAACTGAGGATAGCCTAATTGGGCAGCGGCAGCGGCAGCGGCACAACCCAGATAATGTCCGATACCGACAACAGCATAAGGCTGATTTTTTTGTGTCAAAGCGGCAGAATTTGCAGGTAAATTTACCAGGGGCTGGGCAGTTAGGGGAATGCTGCTACCGCCTAGATTGACGGAAACGTTAGCGTTTTCAGGAGCTATAGCTCCAAAACAAACTAACTCCCCTGGCATCCTAGCCAAGTCTACCGCTGGGGTCAAAGAATCTTTCCCAAACTCCAATCCTTGTGGTGGTTGCGGCTGCCCTGCCACCCGCGTTATCTTAACCGTGACTTCCTGGTCTTGGTAGCGAAATTTAAATATATTATCTCCTAGCTGCAGCGGAAAACTGGGGGCAAAATTTCCATTTGGGCTGCGTGGAATCGCCATCCCATTTACTAAAACCTCTCCTCTCGGTGGAGCCGTGCCAATAAAGGAAATCTTATCAACTGTAGTTTTGTGGTTGTTTTGTGGATAGGCAACGATTAGAGACTGTTCTGCCCAAGCTGGAGATGTCATTATCACAGACGCTAAAATAGCTAATGGTAGTATATTTTTCATTTTTCGTATTAAAAGTAATTAGGAGTTTAGGAGCTAACTTTGTGGAAAGCCTAGGATCAAGAGCATATATAGGGGCAACCGCAGGGGGATTGCCCCTACGCTTCTTCAAACAGCTTAGTTGGTAACCCATCAATACTTTTTTGGTTTTTAGTACGCCAATATTCTAAAATTCCCTCATCGCCCTTTTTCATCGCCCATTCTTTTAGAGTTGGTCTTTCTTGTTTAAGCTCATACAGGGGTACGCCATATCCACAAGAGGTTTGCGCCGAATCAATATCAAGGACAATGATTTGCCGTTGTCCAGGTATGGGCTCGAACAGGGAATAAAAACTTTCCCATTCTACTAGATGCCTAGGCATAATTACTCTGCCTTTTCCATATAAACGCAAAATCAACGGTTTATCAGAAAAGCTACAAAACATAATTGTCATGCGCCCATTTTCATGCAAATGGGAGGCACTTTCATTGCCACTACCAGTTAGATCCAGATAAGCCACTGTCTGATTATCAATGCACCTAAAGGTATCCATTCCTTTAGGTGAAAGATTAATCCGACCTGCGCTGGGTGCAGTGGCAGTAAAGAAGATTTTTTGCTCCTCAATAAACTGGCGTAATGATTCGTTTAGCTCGGAGTAAAATTTAGCCATAAATGTATTTGTCGTATAGGTACAGATTGATATGAGAATTTAAATATGCTATCATTATGAACTACGCCAACCTACAACGTTTCGGTTGGAGTTTCTGCATCTCCAACAATAGATTGAGATTTCTGACGCTTCTTTTGCCCTAGTTGCTTCATCGATCCCGTATGTTTACGAGTCTTTGACGTAGAGCTAGAACATCCACGTTTATCGAGGGCAGCTCCATCCCCCGGCAGTCGATCCTGACTCCACAGAAGGCATACTTTAGCTGCTGCAATATCCCTATCCATCGTGCAGCCACAGTCACATTGATGAACTCTTTCATCTAGAGTTTTCTTGTGCTGTGTTCCACATTGAGGACAAGTTTGGGAAGGTTTTACAGTTTTGGTAGGTACTTCTACAAACAACCCACCAGTCTCCTCAACCTTATACTTGATTGCAACCCTCAACATTCCAAACCCAACATCTAGGATAGACTTATTTAGTCCAGCCTTTTGACGTTTACGCTTGTTGGTTTTCTTAGCCTTCCGAGTCATCTTGACAACTTCTAATTCTTCGGTAGCTACGTAGCTATTACCGCTGACAATTACTGTAGCCACCTGATGAACCCAATTAGCTCGTTTGTTAGCCACCTGACGTTGAAGTTTGCTAACACGTTTCTGAGCCTTGTTCCATCTCTTAGAAGCCTTTACCTTTTTTTTGTAATTTGGTGCGCGTTTCCGACGTTTATCTTTGGATGCGCGTTTAATCTTCTTTTCAGCTTTACGCAGAAATCGTGGAGCCTCAATTAGTTGATGATTCTCACCATCGCTTATTGCCAATGCCACTTTACATCCGATGTCAATTCCTACTGCACCAGTGCCAGTAGTCCTACTATTTTTGAGGAGTTCATCATCAACATCAACAGTAATGGATGCGTACCACTTATGATTACGACAAACTATAGTACAGGTAGTAGGACGACCCCACAAACGAGCATGACCACGCATCCTGAGAAGTCCTATTTTTGACAGTTCAAGATAACCATGATCTCCTGTAGTATGTGCTGTCCAGCCTGATGTTGCAGGATATGTCCACCCTGAGTAGTGACGAATTGATTTGAATCTAGGATATTTAGATAACCCTGCGAAAAATCTCTGAAACGCATAATCAACCCGTTTCAAAGTTGCTTGTAAAGCCTGAGAATTAATCTCTTTGTATTCGACCCATACCTCCTTGAAGTCAGGTAGACAGTCCTGCTGTTCAAAATAATCAACTGAGTGACCAAACTTCTGATACTGTGTCTTCCGGTTATAAACAGCAGCATTATAGAGTTCTTTATGAAGTCTCTGATGGTAGTACAATTTCTGCTCTACCTGGTTGGTTGGATATAATCTAAAAGTTACTCGTCTTATTGCCACTGCCTAATCACCTCCTTATGGGTCTATCATAGCATTATGTACTGTCATTGTAGTGTCAATTATGAAAGATGAACGTTTACAAATTCGGATAAGTCAAAGAAGATTGGATAAGTTACGGTTATATGCGGCTCGTGATGAGAAAACTATGACACAGTCGATAGAAGATTGGATTGATACGCTACCTAATGTGGAAATTCAGAAAACCTAAATCGTGTTCGTTTTCATCCCCTCTCTGTAAGAGGAAGGGGAATTCTCATTCACTAGGATTAACAAAATTATACCAATCTGCGGCTGTGAGTCCGGGAAAATATTTGATAAAATGTTGATTGTAGTATGGCAGCCTCTTCGCCTGTTGCTTGCCATTCGGTGGATGCGGGTTCACTGGCGTTGAAACAGCTAAGACTGTGGCACAATAACCTGGGCGGGTCGCGATCGAGTTCCATTGTTAAACATTTTATGACTAAGTTTGTTTTTGTCACTGGCGGGGTAGTTTCCAGCATTGGGAAGGGGATTGTGGCGGCAAGCCTAGGTCGGTTGCTGAAGTCGCGCGACTATTCCGTCTCGATTCTCAAACTCGATCCGTATATAAACGTCGATCCCGGAACCATGAGTCCGTTCCAGCATGGCGAGGTGTTCGTTACGGAAGATGGTGCCGAAACAGATTTGGATTTGGGGCACTACGAGCGCTTCACGGATACGTCCATGTCCCGTCTCAACAATGTCACCACAGGTTCAATATACCAGGCGGTGATCAATAAAGAGCGCCGTGGGGAGTACAAGGGGGGTACGGTGCAGGTGATTCCCCACATTACCAATGAGATTAAAGAGCGCATCAGGCGGGTAGCGAAAAACACTAATCCGGATGTAGTGATTACCGAAATTGGCGGTACGGTGGGGGATATTGAATCCCTGCCGTTTTTGGAAGCAATTCGTCAGTTCCGCAAGGATGTAGGGCGGCGCAATGTGCTATATATGCACGTAACCCTATTGCCTTGGATTCCTACTGCAGGTGAGATGAAAACTAAGCCGACGCAGCATTCTGTCAAGGAATTACGATCGATTGGGATTCAACCAGATATTTTGGTTTGTCGATGCGATCGCCCCGTGTCAGAAGATCTAAAAGAGAAAATATCGGAATTTTGCGATGTGCCAGTCGAGTGCGTCATCACCGCTCAAGATGCCAAAACGATCTACGAAGTGCCGCTAATGATGGAACGGGAAGGACTGGCTCAACAAGCGCTGGACTTACTGCACCTAGAGCAACGGCAACCCCCCGACTTGGCGCAGTGGCAAACCCTAGTCGATCGACTTTATCATCCAAATCACCTGATTAATATCGCGATCGTCGGTAAATATGTCAGGTTAACTGATGCCTATCTTTCCGTGATTGAAGCTTTGCGCCATGCCGCCATTGCTCTAGATTGCGAACTTAACCTCCATTGGGTAAATTCCGAAGATATAGAATCGAATGGTGTCCAACCCTATCTCACCGACATTAGTGGGATCGTCGTGCCAGGTGGTTTCGGACTGCGTGGCGTTGATGGTAAGATCGCGGCAATTCAATTTGCCCGCGAACAACAGATTCCCTTCTTCGGTTTGTGCTTGGGTATGCAGTGTTCTGTGATTGAATGGGCGCGACACATCGCCGGGTTAACAGACGCTCACAGCGCTGAATTTGCTCCCAATACCACCAATCCCGTAATTAATTTATTGCCGGAACAGCAGGATGTTGTAGATTTAGGTGGTACGATGCGGTTAGGGTTATATCCTTGCCGACTGACTCCCAATACCATAGCTTTCAAGCTTTATCAAAAAGAGGTGGTTTACGAACGTCACCGACATCGGTATGAGTTTAATAATGCCTATCGCAACCTATTTTTGGAAAATGGCTATGTGATTAGTGGTACATCTCCAGATGGGCGTTTGGTAGAAATCATTGAGCTACCAAGTCACCCCTTCTTCATTGCGACTCAGTTCCACCCTGAGTTTCAATCTCGACCTAGTAAACCCCACCCCTTATTTAAGGGGTTTGTACAAGCCGCTTTAGCGAGGCTTGAACCAAGGGCATTCCAGGAGATTGTCCCCGCTGATTCTAGCTCAGCCTCAGCATTGTACTTTCCTGTTGAGGTATCGTAGTCAGGAGTCAGGAGTCAGGAGTCAGGAGTCAGGAGTCAGGAGTCAGGAGTCAGGAGACAGCATAACCCCCCTGCCGGAACCAAAAATATAACAGCATCCTCCGCGCCGCAATGCGATAAACCTCTTTCCCAGTTGGCGTTAAAAAAATTAACTCAAATGGGTAATCATGGAGACAGGAGACAGGAGTCAGGAGTCAACATAGAATTATTATGGACATTTCCCCCTTGCTAGCCCTGTCTCCCCTGCCCCCCTCATTTGAGGAGGTTTTGTGACGTATTGGATAAAAATTAACTATGAGCGAAATGAATATATAGTCAATCTTGACTGTGTCAGTGCCTTTGTTTCCGCTCCGAACGGTAGGATAACCTTTTGGCTGCCTGATTCTGGCACCGCGATCGTCATTAATCACCAGACTAACCCAGAGGGTTATTACAAAGTTCTGAACTATATTAAAGAGTTATCAGAACACTCGCTGACAGCCTCGTGGTTAAAAATTGCTTATGACAGAAGTGACTATATAATCGACCTTAGCCGCATCACTAGCTTTTGCTGTTCTTTGGGCAGATTAAAATTTTGGCTACCTGATAGTTCGATCCCGATCGTTATTCATAAGCAGAATGATCCAGATAGCTATCAAAAGCTTCTGAATTACATCGAAGGTCGAACCGGACACTCATTTTGCTTTCTTCCCACTCAAAAATTATCTAATGAGTTAGCTGAGGAAGCTGGAGGAGAGGAAATTAGTTGATACTCCTACATATGCCCATTCGATCTAAGTCCTGTTATAGTTGGCTCTCCAGCAGCACGTAACCAATACTCTCCAACCACGTTAGTAGGTGTTGAACCATTTGGAAGGTTTCTGACTCTGAGACAGGTTCTAAGGTTACGGGATTTACAGGTCTTATTTGCTGCCAGCGCTTCACCAGTGACATCATCGGCTGGGGTTTCTCCAATAGGGGGAGGAGGCACACAGCTACTGAGCTATCCAAACTAACTGCGCTATCAGTTAGGCAAAGGTGCTGACTTATTTCAAAGGGTTTCATCTGAGTAATCGAGGTAACAAGATTTTCTTTGACAGCAGGAGTTCTCACTTGAGGATGAAGATGAACCTTTGCTACTTGCCAGTCAGAGTGAGTCCATTCCGCAACAGGTACAAAGGGTTTAGCTTGGGCAGGATAACCACACCAAAGATCTAGCAACCGATGAACCGGGTGTAGCAGTTCAAACAGATACAGCCTCTCTTCTGTGGAAGTTTCTGACAAGCTCATTGCCAGAAACACAGGTAAATTATCTGGTTCTTTGAAAAGGTTTGATAATTCCCATTGCCGCCAATTTACCATACTAATAAATTCTAAGTCAACATTCCTTAAAGCTGAAAACATTTCCGAGATATTATAGCCGCGATCGCCTCGAATTAAACAATTCATTAGCACCCGCTGGTCGTCTGTCTCAAATGTCGGCTTCCAAGTTGTTTCCTTAACGAAAACTTGCTCTTGCAAGGCTCTCATCGTTGCCCGCGCTAATTCAACTGCCAACTCTTGTGGCTCAGTATCCATCACCCCCATTTTTTTTAAAAATTCTTGAATTTGAAAATAGGGATAACGCTGCTTTGAACTATGGTAATTAGTCCGAATAATACCCTCTGGCTTTAAAACAGACTTCATTGCCTGTAACGCAGCAATTGGATCGGGAACTACATAAAGGACTTCATCATTGTTGATGTAGTCAAATTTCCAGTCTAATGTTGGTAAATCTTCAATAGATAGGCAGTAAAATTCCGCTGTTTCAAATCCGTGGTATCGCAAGCGCTCTTTAGCTAATTCTATCGACTTTTCAGAGATATCAACGCCCACAATTTTAGCGCCTGGGTTGGCTTCTGCTAAAATCAAGGACTTGTAGCCAGTTCCACAGCCAGCATCTAGAATAACTTTTCCTTCAGTATTTATAACTCTTTGGTTTCTTAAATATTCAGGAGTTATGATATTATGTATATAAAGTAACGCTGAGTCGTTCTTTGGAGATGCCTCTAGGGGAATTTGGGGATAGGGTGCATTGTCAAATAACTGCCGAACTTGGTTTATAGACGTGTCTGCCATGTTGTCCATTGTAAATATTCCTCAAGGCTGATATTTTTGATATCGGTAAAAAAATTGTCACCACCAAAATCATGGAAACCGCCAAACAGATTTTACAACAAATTCAAGATCCAGATTATTGGAAAAATCTAAATCCCGGTTTGTCTGTAGAGGACAGCTTAAATCCATCAGCCTTTCCTGAGATAGATATTGAGCAAGAACACCTAGATAACCTCTTTCTCAATCTCAAGGAAGAAGGCTATTTCCAAATCGATCCGGTTTTTTCTGATGCAGAAATTTTTAGCATGGCAATGGGGCTGGAAATACTGCACCAAGAGGGCTGGCAGACTACTTGGGCATTTGTATATGATGAGTTCTGGCAAATTTTCCGTCAGTTGTCATCCCTCCTATGCTCCCTCCTAGGCAAGGATTATCGGCAACTCCCCGCTTTTTGGGCTTGGTACGTTGACACGAATAATACTGCTGCAGGATGGATGCCCCATCGTGACAGGAGTGTTAACACGCTACAACCCGATGGCATGCCTAAGTCTCTAACCATATGGATTCCACTTACTGATGCTATCCCCTTAAATGGATGTATGTACATTTTACCAGCAGCCCTCGATCCTAATTATCCCGATAATCTACGCTATATTCAAGTTGACAATCTCCAAAACATCCGAGCCTTGCCCGCAGGTGCCGGTTCTGTATTATGCTGGAACCAAGCAGTATTACATTGGGGGGGGCGCAGCTCAGATAAAAGCCCATTACCGCGCCTGAGCCTTGCTTGTGAATTTCAGCGTGGTGATATGGAACCACTAAATCAGCCCTTGCTTGCTCCAGAGGCATTACCCAGTTTCAACCAGCGTCTAGCCTTGATAGGCAAGCAAATCCTGCAGTATCAAAATGTGTACAGGTGGCCGACAGAGCTGATTGAAATTGCCCTGGAACTCGAAAAGACTATTGATTAAGTCGCATTTTCTCTCATATTGCTAATAAGGTTGACAAAAACCACGTTATGCAGTAAGATTATAGTGCAAATCTTGAGCGGAAATCTTGAAGTTCTAAGCCAAAGC
>CASBRB010000317.1 GCA_949127975.1 Oscillatoriales cyanobacterium PMM_0019
ATGTCGCCCAAAGGAGCGATCGGAATTTGGATACACACAGCAACCCAGGGAACGCGACGCCCTTGCCACTGGGCTATTTGTTCGCTCCAGAACCACTGAATGGGAGCCTGGTTGCCTCCAGAAGGCCATGCATACCATTGCACCACAGCAAAAGTCTGCGCCAAGGAAGGTGCCTGAGTCCAACCCCGAAAGAAACGCGCAACGATAGTTTGTGACATCCCTGGTGTTGTTGTCTGGACTGCTGAGGGTTGAACAGTAAACTGCAATTGGCTATAGGAATCGGTCTGCCATCCCATCACGCCATCAATATCCATCCACTCGACCTGGGGCTTATCCTTATCAGTTTTTTGGGGAAGAAGCAACAAAAATATAGACTTCTGGGTATTTCCCTGTAGTTCTTGAATCGACCAGATATGACCGCCAATAGTTACTACCCGCTGGGATAGCGTTTGCCGATCTTGAAGGCTTACCCCCGACTTCATTAAATTATTCAATTCCGGGATATTGGTAACTGGCGGTAGATGATTCCAAAACCAGTTTCCGCTCAGGTAACCGGGGATAGCCCCTATTGCCATTAGCACTAACAAGAAACACAGCACTACAACTTTCGAGAGTTGAAACTGCTGCATTACTTTAGGCAGCCTCAAATTTTTCATATAATTGTTAGGATTCAGGAGTCGTCATCGGTAGAGGAGTATTTTTCGATCGCGTTCATTAACAGCACGATTAAACCAAGCATACAGGCAGAATAAATATCACCGCCCCATCCCTGGTGCAACACCTCAAAAGCCCTGTCTTGACCACTACCATGAAAATAGGTAAGCAGACTATTGCGGATAATATTACCAATAATACTGATTATCACCGTACCAATTAACAACAAAACCGTCTTCGTTCGTGACGCCCAAGCCCCAGTCCAGTAAAGCAGTATCAGGCTGACGTAGAGACTGGTAAACAACATTTTCAGCCCCGCACAGTAAGGTGCTACTTCAACAATTGTTCCGTTAACAAACAAGTTAATATGCTGGACGGTTACATTAATGCCGAACTGAGTCAGGATAAAGGCAGCTACGCTAGCAATAAATTCCTGTAGGGGTAAGGTATAGGGTGCTAGCAAGTAGGGAAGTAATGTCGGCGTTGCTAACAATACTAGCAACAGTGGGAAACTTTGCACCTTTAAGCCAGGGAAGCCTTTGAGCCAGAGGCAAAGTCCGGCTAATACAACAGGCAATGATAAATTGACATATTCCGGCAAGCCTGAGAGATACAAAACCCCCGCCAAAAACAGCAAGGCAGCGCCTACTGGATGGGAACGATCGGGCAACCTGCGCCACTGCTGCTGATTTGTCCAGATGATATAAGCGGCAAGGGGCAAACCAAGCACTCCGTGGCTGTAATATTCATGTTCAATGCTGATATTTTTGTGCAGCCAGCCATCGTACCAGTGGACGATTAAAGGTAAGTACATTATCAGTAACAAACCAACAATCGCACCACCTAGTAGGTAGCGTTCGATCGCAATCGGAATCTTACGTCCTATTTGCATATTTTTACCCTAAAATTACAGCAGATTGATCGACAAAACCCTCAGCACTCCCCTTATACAGTATGCTTTGCATTGTGTCAAATACCTGATGAATTTGGGCTTCGCTTAAGCCTGGATACATCGGCAGAGACAAAATTTCGTTACAGAGGGTTTCAGCATGGGGGAAGTCACCTAAACAATAGCCTAAATGCTGATAAGCTGGCTGGAGGTGACAGGGAATTGGGTAGTGGATGCCAGTTTGAATACCAGCAACCGCCAGCGCCTCAAGGATTGCTTCCCGATCGACAGGACTAGAGGGAGTAATGCGGATAACATAGAGATGATAAACGTGACCAGTACCGCTATGGTTTTGCAGAGGGATAATTCCTAAATTGCCTATTTTTGCCAATATTGCATCATACTGCTGGGCAGCTTGGTTGCGCAACTGGTTCCACTGTTCCAAATAAGGCAGCTTGACATTAAGAATAGACGCCTGCAAGTTATCTAAGCGACTGTTAGTACCAATCTCGGTGTGGTAATATTTACGAGGAGCCCCATAATTGCGGAGCGATCGCACCTTTTGCGCTACGTTAGCATCATTGGTAACCAACATCCCACCATCGCCCAAAGCACCAAGATTTTTACTAGGATAGAAACTAAAAGCTGCTGCCATGCCAACCGCACCAGCGCGATAACCCTCCCGTTGTGCCAAGTGAGCCTGAGCCGCGTCTTCAAATATCATCACCTTGTTGGCACGGGCAAATTCCAGCAATTTACCAGGTGATACCATCTGACCGTATAAGTGTACCGGAATTATCCCTCGAGTTTTCGCTGTCACCGCCTTGTGAGCCGCCTCCAAATCGATTAAGGCTGTATCTTCTTCACAATCGACTAATACCGGGGTGGCACCAGCACGGATGACGCCAATCAGCGTAGCGATGAAGGTATTGGCAGGTAAAATTACTTCGTCACCGTTTCCGATGCCACAGGCTTGTAAGCCTAGAGTAATAGCATCGGTTCCACAGGCAACGCCGACGCCATAGGACACATCACAGGCATTAGCAAACGCCAACTCAAAATCAGCGAGATCCTTACCCAAAATAAAATCTCCCCGCCGGAGCACAGAGCTAATTGCCTGCTCCATCTGGGTTTGAATCTGCTGGTGTTGGCTCTGAAGATCCACAAACGGAACCTTCACAGGGATATTAGTCATAGTCGAGCTTCTTTCACTAGGGGCTAGGGACGAGGGACACCACGGATAAATCCGGGGTATTTGTAAGGATTCAGGTGCTTCATCTTACAACGATTTTCCCTCGAAATCCGAAATTTTTTAATTGAAAAACCCCACCCTCCGCTCATGAACAATGCAACCATGCCTTTCGGCTAAAAATTTTGCCAACGCTGATGAACACTAATGAATTTGGACATATCTGCGTGCATCTGCGTTCGCAACTTTGATTTTTTGTTTTAACGAGTACCAGAACCTAAAATTTAATCTATATCGACAGCATCCATCCCCACCATAAGTACATGGACGGGGTATTCTGCTGGTTTATGATAAATGCTATGAACACAAATAGGACTGCCCGAATTGCCAGCATTATTGAAAAGCGCCGCCCATTGGCAAAGAAAATTGCCCAAGTAGAGGCGTTTTTGTGGTCTGTTTCCGACTCACTCCGCGCCCTAGAGCTTCACCGCCATCAGCTCCTAGGGCGGGTTGAGGAGCTAAATTTTCGCGCTCGTCTCAAAGAAATCGATTTTTCCACCCTTCAGAGTCGCATTGCTACTGAGTTGGAGTTCCTAATCAAGCTGAGAGTGCGATTTGAGCGTGATACTCTCAACATTGGAGTTGTTGGGCGGGCACGCCAAGGAAAAAGTCGCCTCTTACAAAGTTTAACAGGACTTACTGCTACTGAAATTCCTGATGGCTCTCGCCAACACTGTACTGGTGTCCGCAGCACTATTTATCACCAACCAGATATTGACACAGAAGGCGAAGTGTGCTTTCATACTGAAGACTCGTTTCTGGATGAAGCGATCGGCCCATACTACGATAAACTCCGCTTAGGTGCTAAACCGAAGTCGCTGGAAGAATTTGCTACTAACCCTCTACCTCCACTGCCTGTGGATCTCCCCGGATTCGCTGAGCCTGGGGCTATGTATCACCATCTTAACAGGTATCATACTAATTTACCAAAATATCGCCACCTCCTCTCAACAGGAAACCGCCGGATTTCTAAACAAGAAATTAGGGAATACGTTGCTCAAGATAACCAATCAGGTGAGCGGATATTTTTCAACTATCTGGCAGTACAACAAGTCAAGATTGTCTGCTCCTTCCCTAACTCTGATGTCGGAGAAATTGCCTTAGTTGATATGCCTGGTTTAGGCGATACAGGTGTCGGCGATGAGGGGCGATTGATGAAAACGCTTGGGCAGGATGTTGATGTTATTCTATTTGTACGGATGCCGAAATCGGCTGGCGATTACTGGGCTGATGTGGATGTGCGACTGTATGACACCGCTCGTGCTGCTTTGATTGAACTGCCGCTTGATTTATGGTCGTTTATGATACTCAACCGCACGGCTGGTGATTCCAATAATGGTGACAATTCCAACAACTGTAGAGATTTAGCAGATACTATTACCGAAAAACACCTGTTTGTGGTAGGGTGCCTTGTTGCTAACTGCGCTCATGTTGAACAAACCAATAATATTGTGGAACGGGTACTCGACTACCTAGCTAATAATATTACATCTCTGGATAGGCAATATACTTCCTCTTGCCAAGAACGTCTTATTGAACTCCAGGATACGGTTAATCTGGAATTAGAAAAAGCCCGGAAAGCTTTAGGGCAAACCATGCTGCGGGATAACTCGTTTCCGCTATTTTTACGGTTGTTCGATCGGCTGTGGAACGACCTAACAAATGGTCTGGAGGAACTGCTGAAGAATTTGAGGAAGCAGCGGGAACAGGTAGATATGGATTTCAAAGAGCAAATAGAAGCAGCTATTTTTGCTTGCCAAAGCGATACTGGAATTCCGACGATCGAACAAATCGAAAAACGGAATAATCTTGAGAAAAGTTACGCGATCGCCTACAGCAAGTATCTAAATGAAATTCGTGCCCACCTTTCCCAGAATTTCCTGTCTCTGGATGAAGGGTTAAAGCGAAAAATAGAGAATGTGAAACTTCAGGTAGCAGATGTATTGATTGAACAAGGACGTTTGGGAGGGCTGTCATCAGCTATAGGAGCTGAATTTATCAAAGCAGTTGCCGAGCAACTACCTGAAGAGTTGATTCCAGGGCAACCGAGTAACATCAAGCAGGGATTCCAACTACTCGCAGACTTTGAAATTTCCTATCGGGGATTCGTACAGCACCGAATTCGGCAACATTTGGACGTACTTACCCCTAATGAGCCTACCACTCTTCAGCTCTCCAAGTCTCCCACAGCTCAGCAAGTGTTAACCAATATTAAAACAGCCCATGCAGAAGCACTTTATAAATGTGAAAATGCTCTGCAAGACTTGCTTTACGAACCTAACCAAGCCGCCTTTGCTGTCGTCGAGGAATTTCTCGATCGCATTCTACGTGCCGCCGAGGTAGAGAGTGAATGGCGAATTTTCCTCGAACAGGTGCGCGACTTGGTATGGCTAAATGAATTTCAGCAGCTAGTTGAACGCACTCAACTGCAACGGGAGTGGCTCACCTTAGTAGAGCAGGTAATAGCAGCTAATCGATCAAATTCTATACGATTCCTCAACTAATGCGCGAGCTTAAAATTACCATGTTTGGCCCTAAATATGTGGGCAAGACTACGCTCTTGACTGCTATGTATCAACAATTAGAGGACAAGAGCAGTAGTACTAACATCCAACTTACGCCTGACTTAAACACTGCCAGACTTCTAGGCAAGCGTTTAGCAGAACTAAAAAGTCTCAGCGACGATTTTGAAGCTAAATTAGGAATTCAGACTACAGAAGCGGCAGCCGGCCCCAATTCCCTGAGATCTTTCGTTTTCGATTTGGGTAAAAAGGGTTCTAAGCCAAGTTTGCGGTTGCACTTCCAAGATTATCCAGGTGGCTATATTATTTCCCAAGATAAGGATGAGCAGAAATTTATCAAAAATATGCTCGCCCACTCGACTGCTGTCCTCATCGCTATTGATACTCCATCTCTAATGGAAGTCAAAGGCAGGTGGCACCATTATAAAAATAGACCCCTGGAAGTAACTACTTGGTTCAAAACCGTTTACCAAGATCTTCAGTCTCCACGCTTAGTGATTTTGGCACCAGTCAAGTGCGAAAGCTACCTACAAGATTCCCAATCTGCCACTGAACTACTACAACGTGTCAAAGTTGAATATGGTAATTTGCTCGATCTTTTCAGCTCAGACGCCCTACGCTCTAAAGTGGCTGTGGTTATCGCTCCCGTTCAAACTGTAGGCAATGTCTTTTTTTCTCGGATTGAGGTGATTAATGGTAAACCTCACTTTTTCTTTACTAAGAGAGAATATGATGCTGAATACAATCCCCAGGATGGGGAACAGCCCCTAAAGTACCTGTTACAGTTTTTATTGAAAATTCATCTAGCTGAGAAATGGGGGATATTTAATTTTATCCGGAATTGGCTGAATTTAGACCGTCAATTTAAGAAAGTAGTACGGGATTTTACTAAAGATTGTAAAACCACAGGTGGGTTTGAAGTGATACAGGGTAAAGAATGGTTAAACATTTGAGAGGAGTTAGGGATGGAGATTTACGTGCAGAGTTGCGGGATTGCTCAGGAGCATGACTACCGCTGGCTAAAAATACCCCAACAGGGTACACCATACCCAGAGATTCCACGCATTCTCAAAGAAGCAAGTCGTATAGACAACGGCAGTAAAGTCCGACTCACCGATTTGTATGAGAGTCAAGAGCCAACGCTAATGATAGCGCGGGATAAGGGAGAATTGCTGTTGTTAGTCACCGCTCTTGAGGCAGTTGAGCGGACAAAAGTTTACCGACGTCAAGTACGCAATTCTGTAGCCTGGGTGACAGAAGACACTGAAGAAAATAAACAACTATTCAATAAGATTGCCACCCAGGCTAAGCAGGAATGGGAGTATTTGAGGAAGGTAATTGACGGGGCTGTGGATTTTGATGATCAAAATGGGTTTATAGTTAATCGTGAGTTGATACAGCATTATGTTGAGTATGTGGATTATGTTGAAGACGTAGATCGATTTGAGGAGGGCGATCGGGAATATGATTTTATCAGAGTGTCATCTCCACAACCCAAAATTGCAGAAATTTACTGGAATCTAATAGATGACAATAAACCAAATACAAAGCTTGCCATTTATTTCAGTTTTTTAAGTTTAATAATTCTACTTTTAGTGATTGTGTTAACATTTTATATACTTACTGGAAACAGCGCCCAAGAGCCTCCATTTTATGAGACGCCCTCACCATCCCCCACCTCACAGATGTAGGTTTTTTACAAATGAGTTGCCCCTTATTGGAGGCTTACAGTTACAACCTTCGTTAGTTGTAGGTTGGGTAGAGCGTAAGCGTTACCCAACATAAACCTACAGGGGTGATGTTGGGTTTCGTTCCTCAACTCAACCTACAATTATTAGCAGTTGTAGGTTGGGTAGAGCGTAAGCGAAACCCAACATAAACCCACAGGGGTGATGTTGGGTTTCGTTCCTCAACCCAACCTACAATTATTTTCTCGTTCCCAGGCTCTGCCTGGGAATGCTGTTTGGAGGCTCTGCCTCCACCGCTCGGTATAGCAACCGCCTTGGCGGTTTTTCTCGTTCCCAGGCTCTGCCCTTGTCTTGCGAGACCCACATTTATCGCTTATCCATCAGCCCGCCTCCGGTTCAAACCGGAGGCTAATAGCGAAAGTCCGTTAAAACGGACTGAAAGCTACTTAAAAACCCACATTCCGCACGCTCGGCGCACTGGTGCGTGGAAAAAGGATGCCCCAGCCTCACCAACAGCGTTTCGCTGGCTCAGCCACCGGAACGAGAAAACGAGAAAAAACCCTTGCGTTGGAGTTGGGGGTGCGGAATGTGGGTTAAAAATAATTAGTCGGTTTTAACCGACTTAAGCTTAAGCTGCGCGATTTGAAGATGCTGTTGGCTTAGCTGGGGGGTCTAAGTCCTCATGTGCCTGCTCTAGCCTCGTTACCAGGCCGGAGCCTGGTAACGCAAGTCCTCTGGCTCTGCCTCTAGTAGGCACAGGAGGCAGAGCCTCCAAAACAGCATTCCCAGGTGGAACCTGGGAACGAGCAACCTGGGGGGTGAAACCCCTCAATGGATTCGCCAACAGTATCTTTGAAT
>CASBRB010000318.1 GCA_949127975.1 Oscillatoriales cyanobacterium PMM_0019
GGGGGTGGGTTGGCCTGGGGTGAGGGCAATTTACAGTTGGCAGGACTTACTATGATGCGTACTTGCTCAAAAATGTGGGTAAGGACAAGGGCAGAGCCTAGGAACGAGGGCCAGAGCCTCAGAAGCAGCGTTCCTAGGCAGAGCCTAGGAACGAGAAAACGTTGTTTCTGTTATTTTCAGGACTTACGCATTGCCTCTACCTATAGCCCTTGGTAGGGGCAACCACAGGGGGTTTGCCCCTACATATGCCCATTCTGCGTAAGTCCTGATGCGTGTCTATCGCGAGTTCTCGTTCCTAGGCAGAGCCTAGGAACAAGAATCCTTGCTCTGCAAGGATTCTAGGAATACATTTTCAAGGCGATTTACCCCACAGATACGGGAGAGCCAATTTATTTTTGTGTCTAACCGAGTTTTTTACTTTTGGGTTCTAGATTTGAAAGTGAAGAACCTGGTGGTTTTTAAGTAGGTAGGCACAAACGATTGACAAATAGGAGGATCGAAATGGAGTACGCAATCATCAACCTCACCTTCCCCATTGTGGTTAAAGAGATTGAAGACATTTTGCATGATTATCCCAAATATCCTTATCAAGTCGCATTTTCTATTCATAAAATGCGCCAAAATCTAATTGCCCATGTTATGAGTCAAATCCCCAACCAATATACAGTAGTTGAAGTTCCACATCAACTAACTAAAACCCCCGATCGCCTATATTCTCCCTTGCAAGAAAGATTAGATAGAGAGAGCATTATTCACAAAAGTATCCTTCACATTCTCAGAAAAAATTCAGATTGGATTGACAATGAGTCTTTTAAAACCCCCCAGCCTGAATGGATGCAATTGAATTGACAGGACTTACGCACTGACTCTACATATAGTGGTTCGTAGGGGAAATCCCCTGCCGACCGGTGCCCCTATATATGCCCAGTCTATGTAAGTCCTGATTGATTTAAATAATTTTGGTTTGATTTTCGATATTCCATAAGTAAACCAACCACAAAAGCCATGAATACCAACGATTTTCTAAGCCAATATGCAGCAGGACAAAGGAACTTTAGGGAGGTGATTCTGATGGCAGAGAATCTGAATCAGGTAAATCTGAGTTATGCCAATCTCAGTGGTGCCAACCTGAGTGGTGCTAACCTAGCCAAGGCAAATCTGAGTTATGCCAATCTCAATCATGCCTGTTTAAATAGTGCAAGACTCCAGGGTGCAAAGCTGATTCATGCTGACCTTAGACAGGCAGTTATGAATAATACCATCCTGAGTTATGCAAATCTGTGTGGAGTAGATCTCCGTAACACGAATTTGGGAAACGTGAACCTCAGTAGTGCTAACTTAACTGGGGCAAATTTTAGTGGTGCCAACCTGAACGAGGCAAATTTAACTCAAGCCAACTTGACTGCTGTAAACCTAACCAATGCCAAGATAAATGGTGCCAACCTAAGTCATGCATACATGCGTGGGGTAATCATGCCCGATGGCATCATCCATAGCCCTTTAAACGATCCGTTAGAATTAGCCTGGTGGGTAGAAATTGTCACTGATCGACCCTACTGTAAATACTATTTTGGACCTTTTGAAACTGCCTATTCAGCTCAAGAATCCCAACCAGGCTACATTGAAGACATAGAACAAGAAGGAACGCCAGTAATTGCCGTCGATATCAACCTTTGTCATCCTTGGGAAATGACAATTTTTGAGGAGAATTTGTCAATCATCAAAGAGTAATTTCAAGCGATAACCTATACCATAAACTGTTTCAATTATCTCCCGATCGCCTGTGACCGATTTCAGTTTATTGCGCAGGCTTTTTACGTGAGCTTTGACAGTCTCCTCTTTTGGGGGTTTTTCAAGAGACCAAAGGTGTGTGATGATAAAATTGCGTGTCATTAACCGGCGAGGATGGCGAAGAAAAAGCTCTAAAAGACTATACTCTTTTGGGGATAAGTGTATGGGTTGGTTATTATAAGTGACTTCATAGGTGCTGGGATCTAGTTGCAAGCCATCCCACGCCAGAATCGGAGGTAAGGAAGAATTTCCTCTGCGCAGCAAAGCTCGTATCCGAGCTAATAACTCTTGCAGATCGACAGGTTTGACAAGATAATCATCAGCCCCAGCATCCAACCCATTCACTTTGTCTTTAATCGTGTCACGGGCAGTCAACATCAAAACAGGTATGGTATATCCATGATTGCGTAATCGTCGGCAAAGTTCAATCCCATCTAAATGGGGAAGCATCATATCCAGCAAAATTAGATCGTATTCACTAATTTTAATTTGCAACCAGGCAGCTTCCCCATCAACTACAACATCAATCACATAACGTTGGTCAGTAAGGGCTTCTGCTAGAGCTTCAGCAAGCGATACATCATCTTCAACTAAAAGTAATTTCATTGTCAAGTCAGGTAGCGCTGTACAGCGATCATGGTAATGTCGTCAAACTGGTCGGCTTTACCAGTGTGTTCAAGGACTTTTGCTGCGATTTTGTCTAGCAAGGCACTGGCAGAAGGCATAGGTTGCTCCAAAATCAACAGGAGTTTGTCTTCCGTGAAAAACTCTCCGCCTGGAGCGCGAGCCTCCGGAACGCCGTCGGTATAACCTAAAAGTATGGGCCTTCTGGCTGAACGAGGCGCATGCCTTTGATGTAGTCAGCAGCCATGTCTTCAATACGGGTTAATGGTGGTGCATCCCCGGTAATGCCTGCTGATTGCAGTCCGTAAAACGGTTGCTCCTTTCCTAACAGATATGCTAAATCATAATAAACCGAGACGACTCCCATCACCGGATGCACGCAGAAAAAAGGTGGCTTGGTTCCAGGTGATGGCTTTGAGTTCTCTGGAGTCAATTGCTCGATTACTTGCATGGCGACATTAGCAATGCTCGCGTCTTCAAGAAACTTAACTGCGGATACGCTCACCCCCAAGTCAACTTCGATTTGATTTTTGATCTCGATAATAACTAAAGAATCGAGACCCAAATTGTTCAATGGCTGTTGTGAGTTAAGCTGGGACGGGGCAATTTTCAGTCCTCGCGCCAGCCGATCCTGTATATAAGACTCCAACTTCTGCTGCCTACTTTCTGCTGAGAACGCCAACAGTTCTTCTCGAGTTAGTCTATGTTCGCTTTCTCCAACATCCAAATCTGATATAATGCTACAGGCTACCACATCCAGGCTGCTATCTAGAAATTTGGTTCGACAGGCGTGGCGCTGGATCTTACCACTGGAAGTTTTCTCAATAGTGCCAGTCTTAAGCAGCACGACACCATAAACTTGTAACTCTTGCTGCTGGGAAACCGCAGTCCGGATTGCTCCGACTACCTCCTCCACATTCAGCTTCCGCAAGTAATTCCGCTCCACCTCACAAACGCATACCAACCGTTCTTCTTTGTCCACTTCAACGGCAAAAGCTGCCGCACAACCGGAACGCAGCGCTGGATGAATTTTTTCCAGTGTTTGTTCAATATCTTGAGGGTAATAGTTGCGACCCCCCGAAACGAATAAAGTTGCCTCCGCAAGACCGTAGCAAGGGTAAAATGCCTCCCGGCGGAAGCCACAGGGTTCAAAAGTGGTGGCGAAGCTCTCCAAAGTCTCGGCACGAATAGGTTCAGCACCGTTAAAAGCGACTTCCCAACTACTGAGATCGAGATTCGCCAGTTGTTCGGGAGTAATTTTGCGAACGCACAAGTCATAAGCAAAGTTAGGGCCACCGCTGATAGTAGCTTTGTAGCGGGAGATAGCCAAAAGCCAGTCCACAGGCGTTTGCACAAACGCCACTGGCGACATCAAAATCATCTTAGCACCGACATATAGTGGTTGCAGTACCCCGCAGATCAACCCCATGTCATGGTAAGGAGGCAACCAGGACACTCCTAGGCTATCGGGAGTGTCTTGAAAACTGTGCGAGTCGATCCAACTCTTGATAAGTCAGGGTGCTGGTGTTTTGTTCATCCACCAAGAACGTATAAGCAGTGCGATCGGGTTGGTGGAGAGATCGATAACGCAGCAGGTCTACTAAAGTGGAAATATTATGCATAGGGCATCGATCTTTGATATTATCCAGATTATAAACCAGCGCTTACCCTTGCCATCTCTAACTGGGTGGCAGACGGAAATCAGTTTATTTGGGGAAAGGGGGGAACTAATGTCAACTACTATTGAATTCGATCTAAAAGATATACTAACTAAACTCGACCAAAAGCTAGACAGGATAGAGCAGAAGTTTGAGCAGAAGTTTGACGTACTAACCAAGGATGTCTCTGAGATTAAAACTGAAGTAAAAGTTTTACAGGAAAAAATTGGAAATATTGAGAAAAGGCTTGACGGGCAAGCTTTCTGGCTACGGGCTGTAGGCGGGGGTATAGTAGTGGCAGCACTGGTGGCTGTTCTGAAGATGCTCGGATTCATCGATCGAGTCTAGCCTTTTTTCGGCTAAACCAAATCGGCCAGCAGATCTGTAATTTCACCCTGATGGCTCAAACAGTTGTCGTCATAAAGCATTAAAGTATTTAAGTTGGCAAGGAAGGAAAGTAGATAAGGAGGTGAAAAGTCAAAAATCGTTTACTTACACTCAAAATATCATCCTTAAGGATGATGATAAAGATGAGAAAGAGTGAAATTTTACCTTTTCCTGCTCAGGCTTGCCAATCTTAATACTTCCTGAGTGCCGCCAACGTTGGCAGCCTTAAGCACCGAATATGGATAAATAAAATTAACCCAAGCACTGTTTCTTGCACGTATCCGTGCCTGTCTGCGTTGTGCGTCCAATCGTCAAGACGCACCAGGACGATATTAATTCCCTGCTGATTTTGGGCAAATAGGCTATTGGTTGAGAGCAGTTGCTGAAAAACCTGGTTGTAGGGGGCAAATTCAATTTGGTAAGGCAGATCGAGTTGTTCCATCCAATAAGCAAGAGTATCTGCAACTGGCTCGGAAGTGAAGGTGGCAGCTATGGCTATACTGGGCTGGCGATCAAGATCCTTGGCGGCTCTAGCTTTGGTTGCCAGTTCCTCAGTCAAGCTCAAGTCACTCAGCCTGACTTCTTTTGACTGAACACATTGTTCTAAAATTTGGCAATAGGAATTGACTAGAGCTTCTATTGTATCTGCATTGAATATGTCGGTGTTGTATAACAACATCAACTGCAAGCCTTCGTCTACTTCATATATGTTTAAATACAGATCCAAATCTGTCGGTCCCCAAAATGCTTCATTAATTGCTGCGAGAGTCAAATTGGGCAGATTTTTTGTAGTGCCTACCTGATTGCTGATAAAAGTTAATCCGGTATTCAAAGTCTGAAACGATCGATTATTTTGCGATCTAGCTTTTGCTCCCATAACCTCAACTAACTTACCGAAGGGCACGTTCTGGTGAGCATACCCTTCCAAAACCACCTGGCGCACCCTACTCAACAATTTCTGGAAAGAAAGATTGCCAGACACTGTGGTGCGCAGCAATAGTGGGTAGCCAAAGAAGCCGATTATCGACTCAACTTTAGGGTGAACGCGACCAGAAGTAGTAAAGCCGATTAGGATGTCTTCCTGTTGAGAACATCGGTGAAGTAATGCTTTAAATGCTGCTATAAACGTCATGAAGGGAGTAATTCCCTGTTCTTCATAACTAAGCTTTTGAACCGCTTTCCATAAAGTTGGAGAGATTTTGAAGAATTTATGCTTACCTCGAAAGCTCTGGAACAAAGGTTTAGGGCGATCGGTGGGCAACTTTAATTCAAAAGATGCATTATGTAGTTGCTTCTTCCAGTAAGCAAGCTGATTTTCTAGCACTTCGTTTTTGAGCCACTCTCGTTGCCAAACGGCAAAGTCCCCGTACTGAACGGATATTTCCGGGAGTGGGGAAGGTTTCCCCATGCAGAAGGCTTCATAGAGCATCCCTAGTTCCTGGATAAATATACCCATTGATAAGACATCACTGATAATGTGATGCAATACCAGTAACAACACATGCTCTGATTCAGTCAGCCGCATGAGTTTTAAACGCCACAACGGTGCTTGGGTAAGATCGAACGGATAATGCGCTTCCTCTTCTGCTACTTGCCAGATGGCTTCCCATCGCTGAGCCTCATCTACATCCTGAAAATCCTGCACCGACAGCGGCAAACTCAGGTTGGGCGCAATGTTTTGGACGGGGTTGCCTTCTACTTCGATTAGGGTAGTTCGCAAGGCTTCGTGGCGGCGGACAATTTCGTTAAGACTTTGTTCCAGTACTGCTAGGCTGAGCTGACCTGTCAGCCGAAATCCTTGAGCTATATTATGAGCTGTAGCGACTGGTGCCACCTGAGCCAATATCCACAGGCGCTCTTGTTGAAAGGATAGAGGTAAGTTTTCTTTTTGCGAGATGGGTATAAGGGGTATGGAAGTAGCCCCGATGCTACTTTGGCTGAGCAATTTGATCAGTTCTGCCTTGTGCTCAGCCAGCGCATCGCGCAGCTTAGGTGTAATCACCCCTTTGGGAGCCCGAATGCGTAGTTGATCCCCATCCGCCCCCAGTTTCACACCTCGTTCCTCAAGTTCAGCTAGAAGGTCATTCAAATTCATCTAAAAGCCTCGCGGGAGCGTAGAGACTACCATTTTACTCCAATTTACTCAAATTTTTGGCTATCTGGTAAAACGACTAACTATGCTATAATAGAACGTATCGCGGCTGTTCCTCTTGTAACATGGGTACAGATAATTTGGTAGCTTACAATTCACCAGAAGAATATGTGACGGCGATGCGAGCAGCTTTGTGGGATGCCAATCGCCCTCTGGCTATTAAACTAGCTTCAGAAGCAATTAAGCGCTTCCCGGAGCATGAGGAAGTTCAAAAGTTTGATTACGTCCTCAACCCTCCACCACCTAGAGTTGTTCCCAGTAACCCGGAACGCCGTCAAAGATTTATAGCTGACGACGAATGGATTTTACAGCATCGGGATGAATATAAAAATCGCTGGGTGGGACTCCACAATGGACAGTTAGTAGCTGATGCGGGTTCTTTAAAGGAACTAATTGATCTTGTCGGGGATGATAATAATAAAGACGTACTCATAACACCAATTTACTGATGTTGTTATTTTTCCCGTCGAGTGAGGCATTTGCTACTGGAGCGAAGCGTTATCAGTATCTCCCAGTAACTCCAAACGAAAGCACAAACCGAATAATTCTCATAGTTGAAGTAGGTGGTCGTCCCGTTAAAGCTGTAGTTGATACGGGCGCTCCCTATGTAATTTTACCTCCATCTGTTGCTCGACTGGGAGGCTTTAATCCCGATTTTATCTTAGGGCGAGAGCAAATGTTGATTAGGCGAATGCGCCTGGATGGAAGTATTACTAGAATTAATATTACATTAATCGCCACATTTGGGGAAGATTTAAATGTCCCAGCTACAGTTTTTGTGCCAGATAGAGAGGATTTGTGGGGTGATTTCCCGGCTTTTATCGGTTTGAGTGGTTTTCTAGAAAGAATCAGATTTGCTGTAGACCCGAACTCGGATCTGTTCTACTTTGGTTCATTGGCATCAACTATATAACCTTGATCGTTCAAGTAAGGCGATGACCTTTTTAATTTCTCCACGCAACTTTTGACTCAAAGAAGGATGCTCATTAATCAACCAAAGAAAAATATGGTATCTAGTAATAAATTCATGGGGAATAAAACAAATCTAAAATTTCGTCAGGTAAAGGTGAATCAAAGGTATCAGGAATTATAAATTCATCTTTAGCTACTCCTAGAGGACGAGGTTGATTGTGTTGAATTAAAAATTGACGAATGATTTCAATTTCATCATCAGATAAAGGATTATTGGGGTCTAAATCTTGATGATTGTCTCGTAAATAATGCCATTTTTCAATTATTTTTTGCAAGAATTCTTTAGGAGATTTGTCTTTGACATCACCATTTTTAATAGAATCTAACACTTCTTCAGTTAAAACCATGCCAACAAGCTGTTTTCCAGCCTCTTCAAGTAAGGCGATGACCTGCTCTCTAGTTACCGTCGGAAATCCATCTAAAAAATCGTCGATCGATTCTCCTGCTTTGAGATAGTCCAAAAGCGTCTGCACGGGAACCAACGAATTTTCATGGAAAAAATTGCCAAACATTAGTGCGGACTTTAGTCCGCACTACGAACTGCAAATCTTGAACTCCACATTCCGCACGCCCTTAGGACTGGTGCGTGGAATTAGGAGGCAGAGCCTCACAACAGCGTTCCCAGGCCAAGGCTTGGAACGAGAAATAAAACTTATCACGCCTTTGTACGGGAGAGCCAAAGATGCGATCGCCCAAGTTTAACCATTACGATTTATGGGTATCATTATCGGTATGGCATACCAATGAATCAGCAGATTCTGGTGTGGCATTCTGAGGTGTGGACAAGAGTAAAATTCTACCATCTTTAGTATGTACTATGCTTTGAGCTTCTATGATAGGATCGCCGATCTTCCAAAGTACTGTCGAAGAAGGAGAAGAATTTTCCCTCTCACTTTTCCTCTCCCTTTCCCTGATGGGCTGTAACCCGATAACATTATAACGACCATTGAAAAAACTATAGGGGGTGGTAGCTAATCCTCCCGTACCAGTGACTGTAAATCTACCCGGATCTTTATTGTTCCTAGCAATACAGCTACCTGCTATGGCTTGTTCTGTACTCCATAAATTTTTTGTAGTTGATATAAGAGCATTGTTAACATCAAAACCTAAACTTCTCACGTAGACAACACCTTGATTTTGAAGCCCTGCATTTGAACTAGCAGTAATAGGACTATTTTGAGAATTGAAAAGCCCTTGAGTATTGATTTGAATATTACCACCTTTACCTTGGTCAGCATTAGCAGAGATCGGGCTATTTTCTAGAGCGGTTATAGTATTAGCGTTAATATTGAGGTTGCCTCCATTCCCGTTATTACCAGCGGTAGCACTGATAAGACTGTTATGGCGCAGTTGTATTGCATCGGCTTGAATATTGATATTCCCACCTTCACCTGATGTAGTTCCTGCCTGTATAGAGGCTTGTTGGTTGAGGTTAATCGAGGTGGCTGCTTTAATATTTAAGTTACCAGCATCACCACTGCTATTGCTATTCACTGAAATGTTAGCGCCTGAATCGATATTTAAAAATCCGGCGTTAATGTTGATATTACCACCTGCACCAGTAGACTTTAAAATAGTGTTAAGCAAGACACCTGTGTTGGCAAATATACCGCTTTTTTCATTAAAAGTATCGACTCCACCTACAGGATTGTAGAAGATATCTCTACCAAATTTGGCAAGCAGAGTATAAAAAATGGGATTAGAACCAGAGATAGTAATACCATTGTTAACATTTAAATTGATGTCACCAGCACTGCCACTACTGTATGTAGTAGAGATAATTTCTCCGCCACCCTTCAATTCCAGGTTATTAACGTTACCGATAATGTTACCGCCACGATAAGAAGTAAAAGTTGCCGTTGTTAAAAATCCTCCATTGGTTATAGAGAGACTAGGGGAATTAATATTGATATTTCCCCCATTGCCATTGCTTCCAGGGAATGCTTGGTTGTTTATACTACTGGAGTACCCGTAATTGTTCGATAATCCATCAATCTTGATACTATCTGTAGCCTTAATCGTCAGATTTCCTGCATTTCCATTTGCATAAGTAGAAGAATTTATTTGACCACCATTGGTAATACTCAGTCCGCTGGTGTTGATACTTATATTGCCTCCATTTCCAGTGGCTTCCTGCGCTACTAAGCTGAATACACCACTGCTGAAACCATTGCTATCCACCGCATCAATCAATATTTCTGTGGCATTAATCGTCACATAACCTGCATTTCCATTTCTATAAGTAGAGGTATCTATATAACCACCATTGATAAGATTCAGTACGCTGGTGGTGATAGAGATATTTCCCCCCTTGCCATTGGCACTCGAAACTACTCCGCTGAAAATACTACTGTCGTCACCAATGCTATCCGCTCCCTCAATGGTAATTACACCTGTAGCATTAATATTAATATCTCCAGCTTGACTACCAGTCGCCCCACTAAAAGCAGCTATCCCTGCTTGTAAAGAACTACCTCCAAGTATATTTAAATTCTGGGCGTTGATAGCAATACTTCCACCACCACTTGCACTGACAATTACGTCTGTACTATTACGCAAGCTTACATCTGCTCTTGGGATCGAGGGAGGAAACGTTAACACTATATTCGTTCCATCCACCTTCATACCAACTGCACCTGTTCCTGCTAAGCCTCCTAACTCAACTCGCCCACCCGGAGCTTTGAGAACTTCACCATCTAAATTGACATTACCACCTAACAATACAATACTCTGGGCAGAATTAACTGTTAGCCCATTAATTGAATCTATGATTCCAAATGAATCGCTAAATGATTTTATATTATTGGATTGGGCAATAATAGGCTGATTGGCAATCTGATTAAACAGAAACGAGTCAGGATTAACTATTAGCAGTGAAGGATTATTAGGTGAAGAAGCACTAAAATTACCTAAATTTCCAAATCCGATCGCATTTGCTGTCGTAGCCACAAATGAGCCGCCGATATTTAACTGGGCATTTTTCCCAAATATTATGCCATTGGGGTTGAGCAGGAATAATTTGGCAATCCCGTTAGCACTAAGGATGCCATCAATAATTGATGCCGTACCACCCGTTACCCGACTGAAGATGTTACTTACGTCTAGGGCATTATTGAAAAACGCAGTACCGCCCGTTGGCACCGAAAATGTCGTGAAGCTGTGGAATAGGTTGCTACCTGCTCTAGTCCCGCCATCAATCTGAAGCACATTCCCTTTTGGCGTGACTAACGAGTTATGAGGCAACGTGGTATCGGGCTTAATTTGTGCTGCCGCCGGGAAGCTGGCAACCAGACTGAACAGAACACTGTGAACAACTGCGATTTTAGCCCAGGTCCGCTTCATAATTGGTATATGTAGGAATTAAAACTACTATACACCCTTGAGTATCAATGGAGCGGAAATCTACGCTACTCCCTTCGGTGCTCTAAGATTATGTATTAAGCCAGCAATCTTCAAGTGTGGGGAGTGTGGGGAGTGTGGGGAGTGTGGGGGGAGCAGAAAATACACGCATCTTCTGGCCCGAAGGGAGTAAGAACC
>CASBRB010000319.1 GCA_949127975.1 Oscillatoriales cyanobacterium PMM_0019
AGCCTCTGCCCCTCTTTCGGGGGGATCGGTTTCCCGCCAATAAATCCCGGAATCTTGTCCAATACAGTATTGTCCATCTGGATGTAGCCGTTGGAAAGTCGGTCCGATGGAGTCAGTTAAAATCAAACTCTGGGGATGCTCTTGGAAGTTTTTCACAAAAGTACCATCTTCTTCCGGGAGTTGAGTGTGGTCGGGAAATGGTTTAAGCAGATCTATTTGAGTTAATATCTGAGTCATAATTTTATCCGTTTTTGTGACTATTCTCACAATAGATCTATTATAAATGAGCTAAAATTAAAAAAAAAAGTAGGAGTAAAGTGATGTCTGAACCAAATTTTGCTGGAAGAGCGGGTGAGTTTGCCATAGATGCGGCAATTGACACTGCGGCTAATAGCATTGCCAACAAGGCAATCGATATTGCTGCTTCACATATTCCTGCCGGTGAAGCTGTCAAGCAGATGCTGAAAACGGAAGTAGATTTAGCCATAGATAATGCCATCAATGCCGAACTCCACAAAGGTGTGGGAGGGATTGTAGAAGACGTGGAAGGAATGTTGTTCGGCAAACAGGAGCATCAGCACCACCATCAGCAGGAGCATCACCATCAGCACCACCATCACCATAGGCAAGAGTGATTTTTTCTCCTATTCGGCTTCGTGCGGCAATACCTGCCTGTACTGTAGTTCCCCAATCCGAAAACCCAATTAAGCTACAATGCAAGCACCAATGGGCATTTAAACGGGAATGATTGAGACACTACAAACGCAACTATACCAACTAGAACAATTTGCCAACACCCTCGTCTCCAGTCAGCTAACGCACCTGAGTTGGGTGAGCATTGCCGTTATCTTTACCGCTGGGTTATTCACCAGCCTGACACCCTGTATGCTTTCCATGTTGCCCATCACCATTGGCTACATTGGTGGATACGAAGCCAAAAGTCGCCTTCAAGCTGCGGTTCAGTCAACCTGGTTTTCCCTGGGATTGGCAACCACCCTAGCAGGATTGGGAATTTTCGCCGCCTTCGTCGGGCGAGTCTACGGGCAGGTAGGAATCGGGTTGCCGATTTTCGTCAGCATCGTTGCCATCCTGATGGGGCTAAACTTACTCGAAGCATTACCCCTACAGTTACCCTCATTTGGGGGTATGGAATGGATTTCCCAAGACTTACCAAAGGGTGTACGCTCTTATCTGCTTGGTTTGACATTTGGGCTAGTGGCATCCCCGTGCAGTACACCAGTTCTAGCAACGCTGCTGGCTTGGGTTGTGACGACACAAGACGTGTTCTTAGGCGCTGTGCTACTTCTATCCTACACAGCCGGATATGTGGCACCATTGATATTAGCTGGTACATTTACAGCTTCCATCAAAAAGTTGCTAGAGTTGCGTAGGTGGTCTGGTTGGATTAACCCAGTCAGCGGAGCGTTATTGGTGGGATTTGGTGTATTTTCACTGCTGTCGAGGATTCCGGTGGGAAGTTTTTAGATGATTGCCAAAGATTCGTTTTTTTCAGAGCTGACATCAATTCCAAAAAAGTTCTTACAAAAAGAGTTGTTGCCACTATTAGCAGATTTGCGATTAGCGATCGTACTATTGTTAACGATCGCAATTTTCAGCATTTCCGGCACCGTCATCGAACAGGGGCAATCTCCAGCTTTTTACCAAAGTAACTATCCAGAGCATCCTGCCCTGTTTGGATTCCTAACTTGGAAAGTAATCCAAATCTTAGGGTTGGATCATGTATATCATACGTGGTGGTTTTTATCACTGCTAATTTTCTTTGCCAGCAGTTTAACAGCCTGTACATTTACCCGTCAGTTTCCAGCCTTGAAGGCAGCTCGTAAGTGGAAATTTTACGAGCAACCGCGCCAATTTGAGAAACTAGCTTTGAGTGCGGAGATAGACGCAGTTTCCTTAACTTCCCTAACTCCGTTCCTACAGAAACAGCGCTATAGAGTTTTTCAAGAAGGCGATAAACTATATGCGCGGAAAGGATTAGTAGGACGCATTGGACCAATTGTAATCCATGCCAGTATGCTGATTATTCTAGCAGGCTCAATTTGGGGCTCAATGACAGGCTTTATTGCTCAGGAACTGGTTCCCAGTGGCGCAAAATTTCAGGTAACAAATATTATCGATGCAGGTCCCTGGGCAGAGGCACAAATCCCCAAAGACGTGTTATTGCGGGTAAATCGCTTTTGGATTGATTACACACCTACCGGGAGTATAGATCAATTTTACTCAGATATCTCAGTATTAGGCGATCGAGAACAGGAAGTAGACCGCCAGACAATCTACGTCAATAAACCCCTACGTTACCGTGGAGTAACATTTTACCAGACAGATTGGGCGATCGCAGCCATCCGGTTCCGATTCAACAATAGCCCCATTTTACAACTGCCGATGGCACAGCTAAACACAGGAGGCAAAGGGCGCATATGGGGAACCTGGATACCGACCAAAACAGATTTGAGCGAGGGGGTTGTGCTGCTAGCAAAAGACTTACAGGGGACCGTACTAATTTATGATTCCACAGGCAAACTAATGTCCACAGTCCGCGCCGGGATGGCTACAGAAATCAATGGAGTCAAATTAACTATAACAGAAGTTGTAGGCAGTACCGGATTGCAAATCAAAGCAGATCCAGGCATTCCCATAGTGTATACAGGCTTCGGCTTACTAATGCTAGGCTTAATCATGAGCTACTTTTCCCACTCCCAAATTTGGGCACTACAAAAAGAAGGATGCCTGTATGTAGGCGGCAGAACTAACCGCGCTCAGGTAACATTTGAGCGAGAAATCATCAATATCTTAGACCAACTCAAAATACCAAAATCAGAGCCAAGCGCGATCCCGATAAAACCTTAAAACCCAGGCAGCAAGCAGAGGTATTAATCTTCCCTCTGCGTACCTTTGCGTTTAAAAACCTATTTTCGGTGACCAACCTCTATAACAGTATGAACATTACCGCGAGGGGAAAAATCACCTTTTACAGTCACTTCCAAAGGATCGCAAGCCGCCACAAAATCATCGAGAATTTGATTAACAGATTCCTCATGAGAGATATAGCGATCGCGGAAGCCATTGATATAAAGTTTCAGAGCCTTTAATTCCACCACCAATTCATTGGGAACATAATTAATATAGATGGTGGCAAAATCTGGATAACCAGAAAAGGGACACTTACAAGTAAATTCTGGCAAAGTGATATTGATATGGTAACGGCGTCCTTCTCGTGGATTGGGGAACGTAACTAACTGTCCTGCGGCAATATGGCGTTCCCCGTATTTTATTTCTGATTGCTGTGTTGGCGATTGACTCATCTATTGACAACTCGATTAATTTGATTCCCAGTCGGGGCAATTTTTATCATCCCAGCCGTAAGGGTGCATTCCACAGACTAACAGTTTTCCCCCGTAAGCTTGCCCGTGGTAGTTACGGCAACCAATACAGGCGGGATGTATCTCCGCCGTTGGTTCCACTGGGTAGGTAAACGACGTTTCTCCTTCCCAGTTATTGATGTCTAGTTCTAAATAAATATCAGCAAAGGGTTCAAATAGCTCTTGCCAACAATTATCTATTTCTATCGCCGAATTTTCTAATTGCTCAGCGAAAAGCTGGACTCCTTCAGCTACCCCCAGGATAAACTCATCAACCATGAGGGTTACTGTATCCAGCATCTGCACCAAATCTTTTGACCAGTCTTCCATTTTGAGCCTCAGTTCGCTATTATATCTTAAAGTTCGCGCTTCAGGCGACGTAGTTCTTCCTGTAAAGCTTGTACCTGTTGGCGCATCGTGTCCACTTCCTTAGTCTCCGACGACTTGGGTTCTTCATCCTCAGAGAGAATTTCAATTCTCCGTGGTTCACCCGTTGGAGGGTTTGTGGATGGCTCAACGGTTGGAGTCTGAGCCTCTTTGATCATATCATCGACAAAGCGACGAGCTTCTTCTGTGGTCATCTCGCCCTTTGTCACCATTTCATCTGCCAATTTTTGAGCTTGCGAGCGCAAGTCAGATAATTTTTCCCCTGCTTTTTCACCAGCAGAGGCGGCTAATCCCACACCCAGGTAAAAAGCTTTTTGGACTAAATCTCCGAAACCAGCCATAGTAACTGTGGTAAAAATAATATTTTTGTACTGATTCCAGCATAAGCGGGAAATAGGGCAACTGCCTACTATTACAAGATGGATTGTGATGCCCCATCCTGTTTTAGTTCATACTATAAGATGGTTAACTATAGGACTTACGCACGATCGAGGTAAAATGAAGGTTTGAGATTGCTACGCCTTGAGCAATCACATAATACCGTTAGGGTGCGTAAGTCCTAAATTAGTCAATATGCCGTCCGTCAGGCTGAACCCGCATGACTTCTGATTCTGCTCCACCGACCCCAGTCTCCAGCGTTTCCGAGAATCTCTCGGAAGAAAAGCGCGAACTACAAGTACACTTAAAAAATGAGGATGGTACGCTGCTGTTAATTTTGCCCACAGAAGCAGAAACTGCTAGCACTACCAGTTGGACTGATTTGTGGGAACAACTGAAGCATCGCCTCAATGGTGGCTCACGCTTTTGGCAACCGCAAGCCAGCGTTCATCTGATGGCTCAAGACAGATTGTTGGATGGACGTCAGCTCAAAGCGATCGCGGATGCTCTGACCGAAACCCAACTACAATTAAAGCGGGTTTACACCAATCGCCGTCAAACCGCTGTGACAGCAGCTACTGCTGGTTACTCGGTAGAACAACAAACAGAAGTGCCTTCCCTGTCTTTAGAGCCGTCTAAGCCAGCCGCTGCCTTAGCAGAGCCCCTGTATGTGGAAACAACGGTGCGATCGGGCGTAGAGATTCGTCATTCTGGCACAGCGATCGTCTTGGGAGATGTCAATCCGGGTGGTAGTGTAGTGGCAGCAGGAGATATCTTAGTGTGGGGGCGTCTACGGGGGATTGCTCATGCCGGGGCTTTTGGCAATGCCCGATGTCGGATTATGGCACTACAGATGGAACCTACCCAACTGCGGATTGCTGATTATGTGGCAAGGGCACCAGAAAAAACACCTGCTAACTTATATCCGGAAGTCGCCTATGTCACACCGGAAGGAATTAGGATTACCAAAGCTACTGATTTGTCTAAAACCCACTTGTTATCGAACTCATGAGTCGGATTATTGTCATTACCTCCGGTAAAGGAGGGGTGGGAAAAACCACTGTAACAGCAAATTTGGGGGTGACTCTAGCCCGGTTGGGGAGTCAAGTTGTCCTGGTGGATGCGGACTTCGGTTTGAGGAATTTAGATCTGCTGCTGGGACTAGAAAATCGGGTTGTTTACACAGCCGTAGAAGTAATTGCCGGTGAGTGTCGGTTAGAACAAGCTTTGGTGAAAGATAAACGACAGCCCGGACTGGCGCTACTGCCAGCGGCTCAAACCCGCAAGGCGGAGGCAATAAACCCTAATCAGATGAAGCAGTTGATTATGGCGCTAGCCCAGATGTACGATTATGTTTTGATTGACTGCCCAGCCGGGATTGAGATGGGGTTTAAAAATGCGATCGCTGCCGCCGAAGAAGCATTAATCGTCACCACCCCAGAAATTGCCGCAGTGCGGGACGCTGACAGAGTGATAGGCTTATTAGAAGCAAACAACATCAAGCGGGTTCACCTAATTGTTAACCGCCTGCGACCAAATATGGTACAAGCTAATGACATGATGTCGGTGGAAGACGTGCAGGAAATTCTTGCCATTCCGCTGATTGGTGTGATCCCGGAAGACGAGCGGATTATTGTTTCTACCAACCGGGGGGAACCTCTGGCTTTGGCTGACAATCTTTCTTTACCAGGAGTAGCGATTAACCATATTGCTCGTCGGTTGAAAGGTGAACGTCTGGAATTTATAGATTTGGATGCTACCAACAACAATTTTTTTTCCCGGATTCGCAAACTTTTGTGGTCTAAGCTTGGAAGCTAAAGGTGCTGTACCTACTCAATGATTAGTGGACTTCTAGAACGACTATTTCCTCGCATCGCTGCTAACAATAGCCGCGACAAAGTCAAGCGTCGGCTCCAAGTGGTAATCGCCCATGATAGGACCGATTTATCTCCCCAAATGATTGAAGCGATGCGTAAAGAAATCCTAGAAGTCGTCTCTCGCTACGTAGAAATCGACAGCGAAGGATTAGAATTTGCCCTAGAGAGCAACCAAAGAGCAACAGCTTTAATTGCGAATCTACCCATCCGACGTGTTAAAAATGAACCATTAACGTCCCCCACCATTAGTAGCGCAGTGAGTGAGGAGAAACAGGGAGAGGGAGAGAAGGGCGAATTGGAAGGTAAACCACAGTAGGTTGGGATTTAGCCCACTGGGACTACTGCGGCTTTACCACAATTTTATATTTAAGTCAAATATATTTTTTTTTGTAAAGGTGATGCCGGCCTTGTCTACTACAACAAAAATTTCCTGCTTTTAAGTTGTGCAACCAAGCTTTGAGCGATCGCTGAACTAGGTTCAGGCACGGAAGAACCTGTTACTCCAAGTCCTGTTCCGCACCAAGCCCGTAGATGTAATAGGTTGGCGAGCGTGTACTCTGGTAAATATCTCCACATTATGTAACAATCTTGCCATCCGACTGATAAAAAGTTGAAAAGACTGTTTAATCCAGTTTGGATAAATAACATAAGATTGCAATCCAGTCAAGGAGTGAACTTTATGGTGCATTCGCGAAAGTCTCCCCTGTTTGCGGCAGTAAGCTTGAGCGCCGTATTAGCAGGAGTTTTAGGAGCATCAGGTTCTGCCCGTGCGGCGTCCCTTCTCCAGGTCACGCCAACGGGCAGCGCCACAACGCTAGCAAACACTATCCTGGGTAGCGGAATCACAATAACCAACCCCACCTACATAGGTGCAGCACAGGCAGCCGGAACTTTTTCTGGTGGAAATGTGGCAGGGTTGGGAATAGACACTGGTATTCTGCTAACCGCAGGTAAAGCAGCCGAGGCCGCTAGTCCAAGTAGCACATCAAACATACCAAGTACTAGTAACAACACTCCCGGAGATCCTCAACTAAGTGCCTTGCTGCCAGGAAATCCGGCTACTAATGATGCTTCTGAACTCACATTCAATTTTAGCTTGGCACCAGGGACAGACAGCCTCTTTTTCAAGTACATCTTTGCTTCCACAGAATACCCACAATATGCTAACTCATCTTTTAACGATGTGTTTGGCTTTTTTGTGGACGGCAAAAATATAGCTTTGCTTCCTGGTACGACTACACCAGTATCGATCAACACGGTTAATGGAGGCAACCCACTCGGTACCAATACCCAGAATCCTCAGTATTATGTAAACAACTTCCCTGGTTCTAATGTACCCAGCTTGCCTGATAATGGTACGCAGACAGCGAGAAATAATATTGCCTATCACGGCTTCACTGTGCCCCTGACAGCGACTATTACAGGTCTCACGCCTGGACAACACACGATTAAGCTAGCAGTTGCCGATACATCAGATACCTTTCTAGACTCGGCTGTGTTTATCCAAGGTAACAGTTTTTCCAATCAGCCAAATCCGTCTCCTTCCCCATCGCCATCGCCTGGTGGTCCTAGTGCTGCTGGTGTTCCCGAACCGTCTGCAACCTGGGGGCTATTGGCATTTGTTGGTTTAGCTGCACGTTTTCTATGGAAACGCCCACAGCAACAGCTCCCACAGGCTGAAAGCTGATTCCCAAAAGCAAATCCTTGTTTACAATTGCCTTGTATATTAATTGAAAGCAAGGCAGTTTTTTTGTCTAATGAATATCTGATTCCAATCCTATCATCAAGTCCCCTGGAATGCAGACTTGACTAAACCACGAGTTCTCAAGCCTGAAGAAAATTATACTTTTAGATAATATTTCGACCTATCTTTTAGTACAGAATATATTCTAGCAGAGTTGGGGTGTTCATGGCTGAGAACACAAATTGATTTCAGCAGATACCAAAATATTGAACCGACAAACTCTCTACAACTCAAACAGAGACTTACAAGGAATCTAAGGATTGTAGACCGTACTTATGTTGATAATAAAATCTTATGTACTAGCGGGACACTTTTGAGGGTAAGGGTTCTAGTTTGGGTTGAGGCAGAGCACCAAAATTGTTAGGTTTAAACCGTTGGGTTTCGCTCCGCTCCACCAAGATAAAATTGATTAATAAAACTTATCAATATAAATAAGAGAGAGCCTATGAATTTTCCGCA
>CASBRB010000320.1 GCA_949127975.1 Oscillatoriales cyanobacterium PMM_0019
GGGGTGGGTTGGGTTTCGTTCCTCAACCCAACCTACAACTACTACAACTTGAGAATTTGATAAGAACAATGAAGAAAATAGTTATTTTTAGCGGTGCTGGACTGTCAGCGGAAAGCGGTGGAAGAGTTGTATGATATTAAGTCACAGGTCGATGTATTTATTGGGGTAGGGACATCAGCTCAAGTGTTTCCGGCAGCAACTCTACTGCAATTTTTTGCAGATGTTCCACAAAAATATTTTATCGATCCCAATCCCCCATTAGCTGCCCTTAATGGCTTTACAGTGCTGCCAGGTAAAGCTTCGGACAAAATGCCTGAGCTTGTGAACATCTTGATGACCTGATAATTGGCTTAGAATTAGCTATAAAGGTGACAAAAATTTTTCCCTAAGCGATCGAAACCTTGTGTTCCCTAAAATTGCTGGCAATATCCGTTCACTTCTCTCTACGGCTAAAAACCGTTACATCCTGAGGAGCAACCTCTACATCAGTAGACTTACCTTAGGACAAGCTGTTGTCGTTGGCAGCGTGTTAGTATCAGTTCTAGTGTTAGGGATCAAACAGCTTGGAAGTCTGCAACTCCTAGAACTTGCCGCATACGATCGCATGGTGCGATTACAACCGGATACAAAGCCCGATCCGCGCCTGCTAATTGTAGCAATTACAGAAAAAGATATCCAGGAACAGAAGCGTTGGCCTATCAGCGATCGCACTTTAGCCGAAGTGTTACAAAAACTACAACACGATCGGCCTAAAGTCATCGGTTTAGATTTACATCGCGATCTAGCACAACCACCCGGTCGTGAGGAACTGAAGCAGCAACTCCAGGCTTTTAATATTATTACAATCACCGAGCTTGGTGACAATAGTGAAGGTGTGCCACCAATACCTGGTATACCTGAAGAACGCATCGGTTTCAATGATATTGTAATCGATCCAGATGAAGTTGTACGTCGTAACTTCATGTATGCCCACCAAGGGCAGCAGCAGTTCTACTCATTTTCGCTGCGGATGAGCCTGCAATATCTAAAAAACAGGGGGATGTCTCTTGATGTTAAACGTGACGCTCTTAAATTGGGCAAAACAGTATTTGTGCCTTTAGATCCGAATTCAGGTGGGTATCACAATGTTGATGCCCTAGGTTATCAGGTATTGCTCTCTTATCGAAAGCCAGAGCATTTAGCACAGCAAGTCACCCTGACACAAGTTTTAAATGGACAAGTGAACCCGGCTTGGGTAAAAGACAAAGTGGTTTTGATTGGCACTACTGCTCCCAGCCTGAAAGATCTTTTCTTTACCCCCTACAGTGCAGCCCAAAAAGCCAAGCCTGGTATGCCTGGAGTGCAGCTCCATGCCGAACTCGTTAGCCAAATACTCAGCACAGTTCTAGATGGTAAACCGCTGTTTTGGTTCTTCCCCCAGTGGGGTGAAGCTCTATGGGTATGGGCTTGGGCTCTGGTAGGAGGATTACTGGCATGGCGTCTGCAACATCCACTCTTCTTAGGATTAGCTGGCATAGTTGCCCTAGGTGGTTTATGGGGAATTTACTTTGTCATTTTCACGCAAGCAGGCTGGATACCACTGATTTCCCCTGCCATCGCCTTGTTGGCAACAGGTGGGAGTATCGTCGCCTATAAGCTACTCCACAATGCGCTTCACGATTCTTTAACAGGTTTACCAAACCGCGATTTTTTCCTGAAGCGGCTAAAAGGGGCGATTGCTGACACCAAAGTGCGTAAAAACGCCTTATTTGCCGTATTCTTTTTAGATCTCGATCGCTTTAATGTTGTGAACAACACCCTGGGGCTAGAAATTGGGGAGCAACTGCTAATAAATACCACCAAGAGGTTGAAAACGTGTCTGCGTAGCAAAGATATACTGGCAAAGGTTGGAGGAGACGAATTTGCTATCTTGATCGAGCATATTAGCAATGCCAGCGAGGCGACTAGCATAGCTGACAAAGTACAACAAGAAATGATATTACCGTTCAACTTAAAAGGGCAAGAAATATTCACCAGTGTCAGCATTGGCATTGCCCTCAATCAAGCTGAACATGATTACCAGCCAGAAGCTTTGCTGCGAGATGCTCACACAGCTATGTATCGGGCAAAAGCCTTAGGGAAGTCACGCCATGAAATTTTCGCCACAGGGATGCGTGTCCAAATCGTCAAGCGGTTGCAGTTGGAAACAGACCTACGTTTAGCTATTGAACAGCATGAGTTTCAGCTCCACTATCAGCCTGTTGTGTCGTTAAAAACTGGCAAAATGGCTGGTTTTGAAGCACTGGTGCGCTGGCAACACCCCCAAAAGGGATTAGTTTCTCCAGCAGAGTTTATCCCAGTGACGGAAGAAACGGGGCTAATTATTCCTCTTGGACAGTGGATATTTCAAGAAGCCTGTCGCCAGTTGTATATCTGGCAAGAGCAATTTCCCACAGAGCCACCACTGAAGATCAGTGTAAATTTATCTGCTCAACAGTTTTCCCAACCCAATTTAGTTGAAGAGATTGAGGAAACTTTGAAGAAGACGGGGCTGGATGCTTCTAATTTGAAGCTAGAAATTACAGAAAGTATAGCCATGAACGATGTCGAATCGGCAATTGCCATGCTCTTACGTCTCAAGGGCTTGAATCTGCAGTTAAGCATTGACGATTTTGGTACTGGTTATTCATCGTTGTCTTATTTACACCGTTTTCCTGTGGATACGTTGAAGGTAGACCGTTCTTTCGTTAGTCACATGGAGGATTCTAGCGAAGATGAGGCAATAGTTCAAACCATCATCATACTCAGTCATAACTTGGGTATGGATGTGATTGCTGAGGGAGTGGAAACCGCAGCACAACGGAAAAAACTTCAGGATCTCCACTGCGAATATGGACAGGGGTATTTCTTCTCTAAGCCACTGCCTGCTGAGGCAGCAACAGCATTACTAAGTAGAAATCCTCAGTGGGATTGAACAGGAGACAGGAGACAGGAGTCAGGAGACAGGAGACAGGAGTCAGGAGACAGGAGACAGGAGTCAGGAGACAGGAGACAGGAGTCAGGAGACAGGAGACAGGAGACAGCATAACCCCCCTGCCGAAACCAAAAATATAACAGCATCCTCCGCGCCCTTTGCGTAAACCTTAGTGCCGCAATGCGATTAAAAAAAATAACTCAAATGGGTAATCATGGAGACAGTGATGATTTTATTTCATGAATAGGGTATATTAAAAAGGGGCAAGCTTTACCGCTCCCATAGGAGATATAATTATGTTGAGCAAAATTACGAAGACCAAGACCTTAGCAGCTATTGGTTTAGCATCTCTACTCACGCTCTCATGGGGTTTTTCACAGAGAGTGTTAGCACAGACGCCATCTCAGGATAATCCTAGAGAGGGTTTGCCAGGACGACGAATTGGGGGTGGAACTCGTGGAGATTGCAAACTTAGCTCGGATATAACTGCATTGGTTCCAGAAAAGAACCCAGTGTTAACTGTAGCAGGCTATCCCACGTTCTTTTTCTATATGCCCCAAAACCCTACCCCACTATCAGTAGAGTTTGTGTTGAGAGACGAAAATGATGAGAAGGTTTATGAAAAAACCTTGATGACGAGTGGTAACTCAGGAATCATGGCTATCAGTCTGCCTGCTTCTAAAGCAGTAACACCATTAGTACCTGATAAAAATTACCATTGGTACTTTTCCATAATTTGTAATCCTCAAAAACGAGATGATGATATCTTCGTAGAAGGTTTTATTAAACGAGTTGTACCTAACGAGGTTCTGGCTAGCAAGTTAGAGCATGCATCACCAGAAGATCGTGCTGCTATTTATGCCGACAATGGTATTTGGCAAGAAGCACTGTTAACACTAGCCCAGTTACATCGATCGAATCCTCAAGATTTAACCATAGCCAATAACTGGAATAAGCTATTGCAGTCTGTGGGGTTAGACACAATCGCGCAGGAACCTATAGTAACTGTGAGTCAGAAGTAAGGTTTACAACCAGTTACCTACTAAAACGTAGGGTGCCCAATAAATCGGATGCTGGTACAGCGGATTCTCTAAAAGAGATAATTGGGCGCTACGCAGCGCCTCTGCTTTACTATTTTTAGTGTTGGTTAACTGCTTATAGAATTGACTCATCAATTCAGCAGTACCAGCATCATTCACAGCCCACAGTGTTGCTAAAGTGCTGCGGACTCCAGCCCGTACAGCTATCCCCGCCAACCCTAGGGCAGCTCGGTTATCACCAGTAGCAGTTTCACAGGCGCTGAGTACCAGTAATTCGATCGCCTGTTGTTTATTTTGCTGTTCTGGTTGCAGTAAGATATCAAGCTGATTGACACCGATCCGAGCGTCCCATGCCAGAATATAAGTATCTTCTGCTTTAGAACTGAACTTGCCGTGAGTGGCAAGGTGAACAATAGGAAAAGACGCGGCATCAAGCTTCGCTTGCAGATTTTTGCTAGTAAATTCTTGATTGAGCAGAATTTCGCTGGGGATACGAGACTTAATTTCTTTTAATTCCTGCGCCACATTTTCCAGGGCAGCAAAACCTTGGCGTGCTTGAGTTAGTCCAGCGCTGAGGACTTTGAGTTTTCCCCTTTGCAGTTTTTTGGGGTCTATTAGCTGAAGACCTGGTGTCAGAGCGATACTATACTTTTCTATTAAATACTGCTTGCCATCGTGCAGGGCTGCCATCGGGATATTCCGCAAGGAGCCATCTAGCACAAACACCAATGTTTTGATTTTACTGTTTGCTAAGTCTGTTTCGGCAGGGCGGATTAGCCAGTTATATACTTGCTGAGAAAAAGGTCTGAAGGTTCGTTGGCTGCGGATAACTAAAGTTTGACGCAGTTGGTGGACGATGCTCTCAACTTCGCTCTGGGGTAATTGAGTTGTATAATGGCGCAAGGGTTGTTGAGGTATGCTGAGAATCACTTCTAAACGATCGACTAAAATGATAGGATAGATTACAGCCGTCTGGGGATCGACATTATCGACCTGGGTTTGTTTTGCATTCAAGCAGGCTTCTTTGAAGAAATTGTCTAGTTCCGCTAATTGTAAAGATTCAATTACGTTACGGGCTTGAATCAGGGTTTCTTGACTCAGTGGTTTATCAGGCTCTAAAAGCAGACTAACAAGTTGTCGATAAACAGGTTCTACACTCTCACGAAAGGAAAACTGAATGTCTTGATTGACAGCAACTAAATCGCTGCGCAAGGAATGGAGGGTATTGACAGCTTCAGTATAAGCAGCGATCGCTCCTTTGCGATCTCCCTGGTGAAGCACTAAACGACCTAGTTGCCATTGCCAACGATAAGCTATATCCGGTGCATTTATAGATTGAGCTAGGGCTAAAGCTTGCTCGGTAACTTCTTTGGAGTATGCCCACTGCTGAGAAAGTTCGTACACCTCACCAAGATTGCCAAGGGCATTAGCTTCTCCTCGCCGATCTCCTAAAGTTCTTGTTTCTTGGACGGTTGTTGCCAATAATTGGGCAATTTCTGACCATGAAGGAGTATTTATAGAAGTGGCTTGTTTCAGGCGAGATAGACTTTTAGCAAAGTTAATCTTAGCGTCAATTGTGGTACTTTTTAGGGGTAGATTAGCAATCTGTGACTGAATTTGGGGCAATAAAGACTGTGCCGCCGACCATTGTTGCTGTTCTAGCAATAAACTTAGTTGATTCAGTTGTGCTTGCACCTGCGTAGTTGGGAAAGGAGATACAACTGCCGCTTTTTGGTAATATTCTATAGCTGAAGAGGAGTTTTGCCCAGTTGAGGCTAAGTTACCTAAAGCTAACAGAGTTTCTCCAATTTCTGCTGGAGATTGCAGCCGTTGTGCCAACTCCAAACTTTGCTGCAACACCTGCTGGGCTTGTTCTAAATCACGTACCAAGCGCAGGGTAATACCTAGGTTGCGCAAGCCAGCAACTTTGAGCGGGGAGTCTGGTTGTTTTTGTAAAAGCTCGGTACTTTGGGTTAAGGTAGTTAAGGCGCGACGGTTCAGCCCTAAAGCTCTCATAGCCTGGGTTTGATTAATCAGGCTCCGGATAACTCCTGTATCGTCACCCACTTTAGTATATGTTGTGGTAGCCTGTTCCCAGGTAGCCAGCGCTTGTTCGGATTGTCCTAGGGCCAATTGCAGACTGCCTTGGGTGTTTAGGGCTTGGGCAAGGATTTTTAATAGCTCTGGGGATCGATCGCTATTTTGCCCTAGTTGTAACAGTTTGAGACTATCTGCGATCGCACTTTTCGCCTGCGACCATTGTCCCACTTCCTGATATACTAACGAGAGATTACTTAATGCCCTCGCTTGATTTAGTACATCCCCTTGGGCTTGATAGGCTGAAGCTACCTGTTGCAAAATTGTTGCTGCTTCGAGAAACTTTCCTGCTTCGTAGAGTTTTCTAGCTTGTTCAACTAACTGCTCATTATTAGGCACTTGAACAATAGGATTAACTTCAGGAACTTTTGCCAAAACAGGCTGTACTCCCATACTGTGTATGGATAGATGTAAAATTAATGCCACTAACACACCAAGCGCGATCGGGAATAGCTTTAGGCGCGATCGGGCCAATTCCGATTTAAGATTAGAAAAAAATCCCAACTTTGCCATGTTCAATACCTCTGCGACATGAGGGTGCAAGGGCAGGCTAACCCGCCCCTACTGCGTCCTTTGCGTTAACAATACTGTAGCACTGCCTCTACATATAGAGGTTCCTAGGGGCAATCCCCTGTGGTTGCCCCTATATATGCTAGCCCTGTCAAGGTGTCCTGTCTATCGCGAGTTATCTTCTCGTTCCCAGGCAGAGCCTAGGAACGAGAATAGTAGTTGTAGGTTGGGTTGAGGAACGAAACCCAACATCAGAAGTTGTAGTTGTAGGTTGGGTTGAGGAACGAAACCCAACATCAGAAGTACCGTAGCATCTTGACAGGGCATATATAGGGGCAACCACAGGGGGATTGCCCCTACAAACCGCTATCTGTAGTTGTAGTAGTTGTAGGTTGGGTTGAGGAACGAAACCCAACATCAGAAGTACTGTAGCACCTTGACAGGGCATATATAGGGGCAACCACAGGGGGATTGCCCCTACAAACCGCTATATGTAGTTGTAGGTTGGGCATATATATAGGGGCAACCACAGGGGGATTGCCCCTACAAACCGCTATATGTAGTGTAGTTGCGTAAGTCCTGATTTATTATGACCTGGGATGACAGGAAGCAGGATTTATCCAAGGGCGGTAAGGTACAGCAACATTGGGAGTAGCCGTAAGATAAACTTCACCGTCTGCACCAACCATCCACCCTTGGGCTTCCACAAACTGGGCTGGTTTAGCAGTGGCTAGAGAACCACTCGCGCTCATACCACTAGCCTTTCGGGTAACAGCAGCAGTACCCCAATCTAGCAGAACCTGTGTACTGATAAGATTTTGGTTAGGGTTAGGAGGCAATCCGCCTCGCCCAGTAACAGTAAATCTGCTCGAAGCTTGTTTCCCACCTACTGAGCAACCTTGAGCAACCAATCCTTCAACACTGACTACCCGTGTAGGCAAGATAAATAATCCCTTGCTAGGCTCAATAGCTGGTGTATTGATGTTGACTACGCCATTGACTCCTAGTTGAGAACTAGCGGTGATAGCACTATTTGGAGAAAGAAACAAACCTTGGGTGGTGATTTGGATATTACCACCCTGACCTTGAATAGCATTGGCTGTAGTTGTACTTCCGTCTAAAGCAGTAAATAGCCCGGAGTTGACGGTAATATTTCCGCCGTTGCCATTGCCACCTTTAGCACTACTGCTAATAGCACTACCGTGACGCATCAGTAATAAACCCTGCACTTGGAGATTGACGTTTCCACCCGCACCTGAGGCAGTCGAAGATTTAATGCTACTTGGGTTATCTTGATAAGGATTTCCTGCGTTGTCAATAACTAGAGAACCAGCTTGGATGTTTACGCCTCCCCCATTGCCTTGTCCCGTATTATTAGCGGCTACTTGCGCTCCACCCTGAATAATTAACTGTCCGGTATTAACTTTCACATAGCCTGCATCTTGGTAATTGTTGGAGTTGGCAACGTCGGAAATCAAGCCACTGGAAAAGTTTGGAAATCGCCCCAAACCCGTCAGTTGCACTAAATTAGCATTTACAGCGAGCAAACCTACCTTACCTGTGCCACCCGTTGCTGCATTCACCTGTGCCCCACCCCCAACAATCAAGGCTGAAGTATTAACTGTCAAGTCTCCAGCACTTCCATTAGAACCTTGATTAGTGGCACTAAACAAGCCACTAGCAATCCCATAAATTGGTGAATTACCTTGCAATTCTACCTTTTCACTGGCACTAACGGTAAGATTCCCCCCATTACCTACTCCAGCCGTACCAGTAAATATCTGTGCCCCATCTCGGACAACCAACTGTCTGGTGTCAACGATTAAGTTTCCAGCATTTCCTGTAGCACTTGGCTGCTGGACGGCAGTAAATAAACCACTCGCAAGCAAATCAGAAGGTGTGGTTCCGAGCAGTTGCACTTCCTGGGTGGCTTTGACAGTTAAATCTCCCCCATTCCCACTGCTATACGTTGCAGCAGATACTTGTGCGCCACCTAGGACATCTAAACGTCCCGTGTTAATTGCTAAGTTACCACCCGCTCCCGTGCCATAACTGTCGGTCAACAAGCCTGTGAAGAGTGTCCCTAGGGTGTCATCGTTATTAGGCTCGATGCCAATGAGTGTGACAGAATTCTTCGCGTTGACAGTTAGATTCCCTCCTTGACCTGAACCAAACGTCGCTGTAGATATCCGCGCTTCACCCTGTACAAGCAGGTTCCCTGTGGTAATGTTGAGTGCAACAGCATTACCAGAGCCTCTATTTTCTGCAAACAAGCCATTAGAAAACGTGCCCCCAGAATTATTGCCGATGATTTCTAACGAATCTGAGGCGAAAATATTCAAGGAACCCCCGGATTTTGACCCTAAGGTATTAGCCTCGACTCGTGAGTCTTCAAGCTGAATTTGCCTGCCTGTGATTAGGATTTGACCGCCACTGCTGCCACTGGTAGCGATCAAAGATCTCGATGCTGATATGTCAGCAAAGTTAGAGCCATTGGTAAACAACTGCAACTGGTTGTTTATCTGCGTCAGCCCGACGGTGCCTGTTCCTTCCACTCCGATTAATACGATCGCACCCCCCTGTGCCGTCAAGTTACTGCTATTTAAGGTTAGTTTCCCACCTACAAGTGCCAGTGTATTTCCTGGCTGTACTGCTAAAGAAGCCCCCTGCACGTCAATTCCTGCTGCTGTGTTGTTATATTGCAATCCGATAGGGACGCTAATTGTCAGCAGAGGCTGTTCTTTCGGCGTGGTACTAAACTCTGTTCCATCAGCAAACTTGATAGCAGTGGCGGTACTGGATAGAAACGAGCCGCCTATATCCAACCGGGCGTTGGCTCCAAAAGTAATACCATTCGGATTCAGCAGAAACAAGTTAGCGCTGCCATTGGCACGGAGCAACCCATCAATATTTGATGCCCTTGCACCTGTCACTCTCCCCACGATGTTAAGAACATCTGGGGCGTTGTTGAAAAATACTGAACCAGCAGTGGGGACGGAAAATTGGCTAAAACTGTGGAAAAGGTTGCCTCCAGCACGGTTTCCGCCTGTGATGGTGAAGTTAAGACCATCGGGGGATTGTACTTGGGTTGATAGAGTTCCATCTGGAGCAATTTTTGGCTGTGCCGAAACTGGGTTGGCAGTCCCCAGACAGCCAATAAGCATTCCGACAGCGATCGCAAGAGGGTGAAAGCGCAGTTTCATGCTGATGTCGAAAGTAAAGGTAGTTGACATCCTAAATTTTTCAGCCTTTCTGTAGAATCTGGGCTTTTCTACAATGTTACCTTCTGAATCAGTTAAAAACTTCTGGCATCGCTCTCGCTTTTTACGTACAAACACTGATGTTATAAAACATCTCTAGCGTTTTAATGGAAGAGGATACTATAATGTCTCAACTGAAAACCTCTATCGAAGGTAAGATCACTATGCCAGCAAAACCACTAATTATCAACGATCTAGGCTACTCGATCGAACTGTCCGATGAAGAATTAACTAGCTGCAGCGGCGGTGCTTTTTCCCTTGACTTACTTTCTTGGTTGCTGCCACCTATACCTGGTAGTAGCGTGACTGTTGGATTGGGCACTCCTCTAACCAGCCCTACGATCACCACCTTGGGTGCAGATGGTTCGATACGCTGCACAAATAACTGGGTCCCAACTTAATTGAGCCATATATCACTTTGGGGCACTCTCGAAAATTTGGCTCTGGCGTAGGTCGGTCTGCTAAATTATCAGTTTATAGGATCTGCAACCAAGGTGTATGGGATTTCGGTGCGTAGGCGTAGCCAACCGTAGGCATCGCATACTGCCATAGGACAGATAAGCGCGAAAGATTTGGTCAAACCCTTACACACCAAAGCGCGTGAAGTTTGTTTTCAGGTAAATTAGGGCTCTACCGTACTTAGGGTGATAAAATGTCGTTCGATCCGTGCCACAATTATATCAAGGTGATTGACACCGATCCGAGCGTCCCATGTCCAGAATAAAAGTTTCAGGGTGCTATCTATAAAATAGTTTAAATTATAGAGCTAGCTTGGCCGATCGCACTGGATAGTACATGACTGATGGTAAGCTGGAAGGTCTAATGTCACGAAGCGATCGCAGATTTTGAGGCACAACTCGTCTGTTGTGGAATTATTCTAAGTATTTTAAAACTTCGCTGACTTTATAGTCAAACATAGGCAATAGTGGTATAATGTGGTCAGAATGTCAGGATGAAGCTACCTGACGCAAGCAAGAGAGCTAGATTGTGAAACTTCACTCAAAAGATAGACAACTATCGACTCTAATAGGTTACAATCCTCCTAGGACTGAAGA
>CASBRB010000321.1 GCA_949127975.1 Oscillatoriales cyanobacterium PMM_0019
AACTCTTTGTCGTACTCGTACTTGTTCTTGCTACCAGCGGTAATTTCAATTAGAACATTGAGCAGACCAGGTTTGGGTTGAGGAGGAATGAGAGATAAATCCACAAGAAAACTCCTAAGCGCTACAGCAGGTTGGGTTTTCAGTCAAACATTTATAGCCAGGTTAACATTGGCTAAAAGGTTTCGACCCACCCCGTGTAGCATTTTACGGGAATATGGGGGCTTCTAAAAAAGATTATCGATCATATCACTGGCTCCGAAGCGAGTATGTTGTCTGTGGCAAAACTCCTAGGCTGCTGCTTGACGAAAAGTGAGCGATCGCAAACAAAGGTAAAATTAGGGTCAATAGAGCAATGATAGTTCCCAAAATTTCTGCCCACCTATGGATAGGTTGGTCAGAGGAGTTGGTAGATCGGTCAATAGATTCCATAAATTAGGTACAAACTGAACTCAGCTACGAAGAGCAAAGGTGAAATTATCAAACGCTCTGACTCTATTCTAACTATTGGATTAAGTCTAACTGTCTTGCATTACACAATCTAGGCTGAATCTGCCTATAGATAGAGATTACTCCCTTTCCGCCAGAAGAATGTGTATGGCCCAGGCGTAGCAATCTCTTGCCTTGATTTTACGTCGAGAGTGCGATCGCGTCGGCACTGGTTTCTGAACCTGCCATAATAGAAAGTATCTATAGAGTGAGAGCAGTGCGGATCGAGCCTGTGGGCTTGGCAGGCTAGAGTAAGGATGTGGAGGATAGGCTGATGGAAAATAGTGAAAGCAGTGATATAAATTCCCAAGTTTTACGATTATTCATTAATGCTGACATTGTGGCTAGAGATAAAAATGGCAACCCAGTCTTACTGGTTGATGTTCGCATCCGAACAATGTATCCCCAAGTTAGTACTAAAATTCTAGATTCACTGGAGCAAGCAAATGGCAGCATTCCATTTGCGATGCTAGTTAATCTAGAGGAAATGATTATTTTCAAATGGAGAAATGATAATTGGCGAGAACCTATTTGTGTATTTAATACCGCCGATGTTTTAAGACGTTATGAACCAGAATTTGGAAAAAAAAGGATATTTTACGACTACTTTATAAGCCTTATTGAAGCATGGTTACGCGATTTAGCTTATCAATGGAAATCTTCTAGTCCTCCATTTTTAGAAGAAATTAAAAAAATCGGTTTGTTAGAAAAGCTAGCTGATGGAATGACTGATGAAGAAGCCGAGGTAGTAGAGGTAAAGCTTGGATGCTGATTCTCTATGTTGAAACTAACTTGATTATGGCAATTGCTAAAGGGCAGGACACAGAAGCAGAAGAAATGCTAAAAAATCCTCCCCCTGGCATTGATTTAATGATACCTAGTTTTTGTTATATGGAAGCTATTGTTGTTTTACAAAATGAGCGTAAAAAACGTAATAAATTTATTCAAGATCTAAAGGCAGAATTCCGAGAAGCCACACGAAATTCAACAAAATCAATTACGATTAGTGAGTTAGTTCAATATTTAGGTAAAGCCCTTGAGTCCTATCCCCAATCATTTAATGATTTTCAGCGGCGTTTTATTGATACTATCACTTTATTCCGCAGTCAAGTAACACCAATTGAGCTTCAAGTAGATAGTATGATAACAACTTTGACAAGTCCAATTCCAAGTCTTAACAAAGAAAAACAGCTTCGTGATAATTTAATTTTGCAATGTATCCTTGACCATGCCCAGCAACATCCTGCCGCTATAAAAATATTTTTAACTAATAATTCAAATGAGTTTGGCAAGCAAGAAATACAAGAAATTTTACAGCAAGTCGGTATCAATAAATATTTTACTAATGCTAAAAATTTTCTTGGTTGGTTGGAGAGCCAAAAATAAGGGGAGCAACGGGAAAAAAAATAAGAGGAAAATCGCTGTCATTAAGAGCAATTGCTTTAATCGATATAACCGTTATGTAGAGAGGATTTTAGCCGATTTTCTTGTGAAAACCATTGTAAGGCATTTTCATAGCGATCGCCAGCCTTAGGTCAAGCCTCCTGGTTACGATATCGCTCTCTTTGACCCCAGCCAAGTCGGCTGAAACCCGCATTCCCTCGTCAAATTACAAAATTTTTCGATCTATTGACATTGACTAATTATAGCCGCTCGATAAAGTTTCCCCAAAGTTAACCAGAAATGGATAAAGATGGTCAACCGTCAGAGAGCGGTCAATTCCTAGAGTACCCAGATTTGGAAATAATGTCAAGGGGATTCAATATACTACATATTGAAGTACTGAATATGGGATCTAGATAAGCAACAAAAAACCGCCGTTAAGGTCAGGGCGGTTTTCCCAAGCAATCGGAGGGTGGTTTTAGCTTACGCTAAAGTAATTGTTAAATTTTGTAACCAAATCTACAAAATTTGAAGTTATCGCCCAGCATAGGCGCTGATTGGCTCTTTGATAAACCGGATATAAAGATGCCTGAAGGTAGACTTAATCACGCGAGGCATACCAAAATCTATAGGTATAAGGGTGTTGGGCAGTTTCCAATCTAGCACCTTGAGTTCCTCTGGTCGCAGTTGGGGAAAGTGGATGCTCTCCAAATCTGAACACAGCCCTAATCTCATAGCAGCCGCCACTGTGGGTACAATAGCAGGGTTAACATTGAGAATTTCTACCAGCGCCAGATCTAAGGCAAATACATCTGATGAAGCACCTAAAATGCCTAGGGGGCGAGGTTCACCCCCACTGGGACCGTTGCCTTCGTGCCCAACGATCCCATCGATAATTGTTAAGTTGGGGTTAATTGTCCGTGCTGTTTCCACCAGCATTTGCCCAAACCGAGCGCTATCCTTGCCCGCTTCCATGTGCCACCAAGCTTTCATTTTTCCGGGTACACAGCCAAACAAGTTTTTAACGCCTAGTGTCAGCGTTAGCTGGGCATGGGATTTCACCTTGGGCAGGTTAATCACCACATCCGCATCTATCACTTCTTTACTCAGCAACAGGTGGTTAAATTCTTCGCTTACAGTCTGGTAACGTTGCCCGTGAAACTCTACAATTGGCAAGTTAAGTTCTTCGAGCAGTTGTAGATAACCATTCGCTTTTGCTACACCCATCGCACTGCCAAAAGCAGGGCTATCTCCCAAAAAAGGTTTACCACCAGCAGCTTGCACCATTTGGGCAACACAGTAAACCAGCTCTGGGCGGGTTACGCATTCTTTAGTAGGGCGCGAACCAGTAAGCAAGTTGGGTTTGAGGAGGACACGCGAACCTGGTTTAACAAAGGACTCCATCCCTCCTAATGGCTCCAGCAGCTTTTCTAATGATGCCCGCAATAACTCCTGCTGATAAGATTCCGCACGGATTAAATTGACAGTAGGTAAACTCATTGTATTTACTCTAGATAAACTAACACAGGACTTACGCACACGGGCATATATAGGGGCAACCACAGGGGGATTGCCCCTACGAACCGCTACTCCTTCGGTGCTCTACGATTATGTATTACTCCCTTCGGGCCCCTAAAAATTTCAAACTCTTACGCCACGAGTTAGAGCCGTTATCCGTTGAGCATTTGGGAAGATAGCATCTCCGTGAATTTGAGGAATTGGCGGTTTTACCTCGATTTTGAGGATATTGGCCATGTTAATAAAAATTGTTTCTTCCGGTAGATGCAAAATCCACCAAGGTTTATCTAAGTAGCGTTTCACATCGAGGCGAATTTCCTGCTGGGATTCCTCGGAATCCACTAGCTCAAAAATCTGAAAAGATTCCGTGCGCCCGTCAGTATAGTGAAAGGTTAACTGTGAGTAGCTAGCCTGACTTTGCATCTGAAAAACTCCTAACTAATGACTAATTAATAATCGCACTCATCTCTTCTAGGTTTAGCACTTGGGCGAGTTGTTCGGGACTCATCAACCCTCGCTCTAAGACAATCTGCCGCAGGGGTTTACCAGTTTCCAGGGATTCTTTGGCAACGGCGGCGGCGTTAAGATAACCGATGTGAGGATTAAGGGCAGTTACCAGTGCTAGGCTGCCTTCTGCGTAGGCAAGACAGCGCTCGCGGTTGGCGGTAATACCCTTAAGACACTGTTGAGTCAGAGCTTTCAGGGCTAGCCCTAGAATTTCAATGCTGTGGATGAGGTTGTAGGCAATCAAGGGCATCATCACATTTAATTCTAATTGTCCGGCCTGTGCAGCTAAAGCTAATGCATTGTCGTAGCCCATCACCTGAAAGCACACCATCGACATCATTTCTGCCATCACTGGGTTGTACTTACCTGGCATAATCGACGAGCCTGGTTGCACAGGTGGCAGTTGAATTTCCTTGAAACCAGTTTTTGGTCCCGAATCCATCAACCGCAGGTCATGGGACATTTTTACACAATCCTGAGCCAGATTGCGTAACGCTCCCGAAACATTCACAAACGGAGCCATACTCTGCATTGCCGCCATCATGTTAGGTGCTTTTTGCAACGGGTGGTTAATTAGCCCAGACAGAATTTCAGCGACGCGAGTGGCATAAAGGGGATGAGTATTCAAACCAGTTCCGGCGGCACTGCCTCCCAATCCCAACATGGTAAGATCGTCAGAGGCGGTTTCGATGCGAATTGTGTGTGCCATTAAAATTTGTGCCCAGGCGCGAAAGGTGTCTCCCAGTCGCACGGGTACTGCATCCTGCAAATGGGTTCTGCCGGATTTAACTATGTCTTGGAATTCCGAAGCTTTGGTTTCTAAAGCAGCTTGAGCTTCCGATAAACTAGGATATAGTGTCCGTTGTAGAGCCAGCAACCCCCCGATGCGGATGGCAGTAGGAATGACATCATTTGTGGACTGACCATAGTTAACATGGTCATTAGGGCTAATCCGCTGGTAATTTCCCTTGACATCTCCCAGTATTTCCAGTGCCCGATTTGCCAGCACTTCATTGACATTCATGTGGTGCGATGTTCCCGCCCCTGCTTGGTAAATATCTACCACAAACTGCTCCCGCCACTTACCCACCAGGATTTCATCTGCTGCTTGGACAATAGCCTGACTAACTTCCTGGGGAATGCAGTTTAGTTCACCATTAGCTAGCGCCGTGGCTTTTTTAATCAGCACACAGGCATCTATATACGTAGGCAAAGGCTTAATTCCACTAATGGGGAAATTTTCTGTTGCCCGTAAAGTTTGAATACCATAATAGGCTTGGGCGGGTATCTGCCGTTCCCCCATCGAGTCACGTTCAATTCGGTAAGCCCAGTCTGCTTGTTCCATCATTTGTTCATTATATTTAGTTTAATTTTCCAAACTTGGTAGGGTAAACTCCACCTTTATTGGTTCGTCAGGGATACTCTCTATAGTTAATTTCCCTCCATGTAATTCTACTAAGCGTTTGGCGATTATCAACCCCAAGCCTGAGCCTTGCTGCTCGTAGAGTTTCCGCTCGAACTGCATATATGCTCCTATCTTAGCAATCTGCTCTGGAGTCATTCCCTGTCCGTGATTAAGCAAAGATACAGTATATGTATCTTTGTAATAACTGCTTTCAATGCTCACGGTCGTATTTATTGATGAAAACTTAAATGCATTGTCAATTAATTCTTCAATGATTTTCTTTAAATGGGTTTCCGCAATGTTGACAATGGCATCTTGCAGCCTCAACTGTAAATCTGCTTCTCTACCTAATTCTCGTGCTTTTTGACTAGCTACATTTGTAATCAAGTTCTTTGTGGAAGAAGTTTGATAACTTTGCAACTCTTCAAGCCGCTCTGCATCAAAGGCAATTATTTCCAGCTCTGCATACAGGAGAAAATTTTTGATTAGCCTGTATAAGCGATGAGCAGAATTATTTATTTCTTTCAGCATCCCCATAACTGCGTCTGAGTCCATCACATCAAATTGATTGATGAGAATGTCCGACAAACCTAGAATTCCTTGCAGAGGGGTACGCAGTTCGTGGGGCAGCGATCGGGTGATATTACTCCGTAATTCATCCAGCTTTTCCTGAGACTGTTTTTCTACGATTAACCTTTTTTCTAGTTGAGTGGATATTGCCTGACTCAATTCAGATATGGTAAAAGGTTTGGTAAGATAATCCTCAGCCCCCAGATTCATCCCTTGCCGAACAGCTAACTTATCTGCTTTGGCACTCAAAAAAATAAACGGTATCGTGGCGGTTTCTGGATTTTGACGCAGTGCATTTAATACACCGTACCCGTCAAGTTCAGGCATCATAATGTCACAAATTATTAAATCCGGCAGATGTATCTGCGCTAGCTGCACTCCTACTACACCGTTTTCGCCTCCAATTCCCTCAAAGTACAAACATTCCAGGGTTTCAAGAATGTCTTCACGCAGGGGATCTTCGTCTTCAATCACCAGAATTTTTGCCATGTATTTTTATCCTCTGGATTATATGAAACCAAATTTACCGAATCAGACTCCTGTCTCCTGTCTCCTGTCTCCTGTCTCCTGTCTCCTGTCTCCTACTATACCTACTATATCGCACCGACTTACTGCTGACCCACTGGAATGACGATCGAGAATTCTGTCCCTTGTCCTGGTGAGGATATACATTCAATTTTACCACCATGCTTTTCCACTACTATTTGATAGCTGATTGACAATCCTAATCCTGTGCCTTGACCAACAGGTTTGGTGGTAAAAAACGGGTCAAACAGCCTTTTTTTTACATTTTCATTCATTCCTGGACCATTATCCCTAATTGCTATTATTACACGGTCGGGGGCTAAAAAATCAGTGCGAATCTTAATTTCGCTGGGGGTTTCTTTATTTTCTTGGGGAGAACGCTTAGAGCTGTAATCGTCTAAGGCATCGATCGCGTTGACTAGCAAATTCATAAACACCTGGTTCAGTTGTCCAGCGTAGCAATCAACTCGTGGCAGTTCTCCGTACTCTTTAACCACTTCAATGGCGGGACGGTTGCTATTGGCTTTCAGCCGATTTTGCAAGATTAATAACGTGTTATCAATTCCTTCATCAATATTAACTGGCTTTTTTTCGGCTTCGTCGAGTCGGGAAAAATTACGCAGCGATAACACAATCTCCCGAATCCTATCCGCCCCCATTTTCATAGAATCCAGGATTTTCGGGAAGTCTTCCATGATAAAATTAAGGTCGATCTCTTCGGCTTGTTCTTGGATCTGAGGGCTAGGTTCGGGATAATCATGCTGATAAAGCTGCAACAGTTCAATCAGCTCTTTGACATAGCTTCTAATGTACTGGACGTTGCCATAAATAAAGTTTACTGGGTTGTTGATTTCGTGAGCCACGCCAGCCACCATTTGCCCCAAACTCGACATTTTTTCAGTTTGAATTAGTTGAGATTGAGTTTGCTGCAATTTGTTCAAAGCTTGCTCAAGCTGGGCAGTTTGAATTTGTGCTGTAGCAGCAGTGAAGCGGCTTTGAGCATAAAGTTGAGCTTGATCGATCGCTATTGCTAGTTGATCCCCGACTGCTTGCAGAAGTTCCACTTCATTATTGTTCCAAACCCTGGTTTGATAGAAGTGTTCGCATACAATCACCCCTATTTTTCCCGAAAGTAGTTTTATGGTAACGGCTAGTATGGAACTAAAACCCTGTGATGTTAACTGGTAGCGACTCGCCCCATCTAGTTGATTTTCTGTAGAAATATCATTTGATTGAAATATATTTAATCTCAGGATTACTTCTCCTAACGCTACTACTTCGTGCAGTGGATTCTGGTTAGGAATATTCGTCAAGTCTGGATCTAAAGATTCATCAATTATTTCAAAATAGGGAGTTTCGACATCCGCCCGATACCAAAGGAAGCTGCACCGATGAATTCTTAGCAGATGGCGGATTGCTGTTAAAGTAGTGTTGAGGATAGTTTTAATTTCCAGGGATTCTCGAATCTGCTTGGTTAAACGGTTTAGCAGTTCTTCCCGTTGGGCTAATTGCCGAAACTGAGTTTCACTTTCTCGCAGCTTTGACTCTACTTTTTTACGCACGGCTTGTTTAGTTAGACGAACAGCGATCGCCTTTGTCAATTCATCTAGGGTAAAAGGTTTGATCAGATAATCATCAGCACCCAGATTCATGCCTTGCCTGATATCTGATTTATCAGCTTTAGCAGTGAGAAATATAAACGGAATTGTAGCTGTTTCTTCAATTTGACTCAGTGTTTGCAACACACCATACCCGTCAAGCTCTGGCATCATAATATCACAAATAATTAGATCGGGTAAATGTTGCTGCGCTAATTGCACGCCTATTATACCATTTGCTGCGCCAATTACTTCAAAATTCATACATTCAAGAGTGTAAATAATATCGTCACGCAGCGCTGGCACGTCTTCAATTACCAAAACCTTCTTTTTCATCTAAAAGCCTCACGGGAGCGTGGAAACCACCATCTTTTAAGTGGTGGAGGAAACGCGACCGGCTAATTTATTAGCCGTCCCCCTTTCGGGGTAGATAGAAAGAGGTGCAGTTTCT
>CASBRB010000322.1 GCA_949127975.1 Oscillatoriales cyanobacterium PMM_0019
AACTAATGCAGCAAGCCAAATCAGGAGTAGCATCGGGAGCATTCCAGCAGAAAGTTCTAGAATTAATAGAGAAGATGCTGGTTTATAAGTTTACCAACTTAAGTCGTCAGGAGCTAGAAACGATGTTTGGATTAGAAGAGTTAAAGCAAACGCGGTATTTTCGCGAAGTGGCAGCAGAAGCTGAACTCAAAGGTACACTCAAAGGTACACTCAAAGGTACACTCGAAACAAAGCTCAAAACAGTACCTCGGTTATTAAAACTGGGTTTGAGCATGGAACAAATTGCCACAGCCTTAGAGTTGGATATCGAGACGGTAAGGCAGGCAGCCGAGCAGCCACCATCTAGCTAAACCAATTTTCTTTATTGAATGGAGTTAGCTACTTCAAAATCAAGTAAAATTTGTCCGACAGCCCGCTAGGGGTTTTAACCCCTAGCTAATAGCTCAAGTCCTCTGAAAGAGGACTAATCATTCCGCTCAGCCCTCTGGGGGTGAAAACGCTTATAGCAGGAGTCAGGAGTCAGGAGTCAGGAGTCAGGAGTCAGGAGTAAAGCCCTGTAATTGTATCACCAGTTAAAAGTTTTTTTAATGTACTGGGCTAAATCGTGTTTTTGCTGTCGTTCATAAAGTTGCACAGCTTTACGATATGCTGCTCTAATTTCATGCAAATTTTCCACATTGTTATTCTGATTTCTAATATTGAGTAACACCCAACCCAGATTATGATATGCCTCTGCATAATCTGGGTTTAACTGAACTGCTTGTTCCAAATATGAGCGTGCTGTTAACCATTGCCCCTGTTGCCCCAATAGCGTACCCAAGCGAAACCAAGTAAAAGGATTGTTGGAGAATTTTTGGCTACAAAGTTTATATACCTGTATAGCCTCTTGGCTGTTATTGAGGCGTTCATGAGTAATTCCTAAATTTAAAAATACCCACTCTGGTACTCTCGCTTGAGATATCGCTTGTTTAAAACTGGGCAGAGCTTTAGCCCATTGCCCAAGTGATGCTGGCTGCCAACCTTGGAATCCCAAAGCAAAAGCACTGTCAGGTAATTGGATGATAAACTCTTGCAGGCGTGTATCTATATCGGGAGTTTTTTGACCAACCAATGCTCTATCTAGCGCTACAATCAAACAAGGGTATACCCAATGTTGCAACTGTTTACCGCCATAAACATTAGGTTGCTTTGACTTGAAAATAGCTTTACTTGCCGCCGGAATTACTGCCTTCCATTTGCCTTGATTGGCAGCTATCCAAGCTTTCACTCCCAAGGCAAAAACTAAATTACTGTCAAGTTGAATTGCTCTATCGGCAGCAGTTTCCGCTGGTTGCCACTTGCCAATTTTACCCAGCGCCCAAGCTAGATTAGCCTGTATCCAAGATTGATTGGGATCTAGAGCAGCCGCCTGCTGTAACTGTTTAACTGCTTCCGAGTAATTGCCTTTGCGGCAGTTAATCAGTCCTAAAACTCCATAGCTTGTGGCATTATTGGGTTTGAGTTGAATTGCTCTGCGAGCAGCAACTTCTGCTTTGCTGTCGTCAATATAAATTAGCACGGCTACAAGTTCAACCGCCACTTCACCATTATCAGGCTCGTTAGCTACACATTTTTCATACGCTGATACAGCTTCTGGTAACTTACCTTGTGCAACTAACCGCCGTGCCTGTCTTAAACTAGGAGAAAAAAAGTTCCCTTTCAAAGCTTCGATTAATTCATCCGCCGTTTGAAAGCGCTCATCAACCTGCATTCTCAGTCCGGTTAAAATTATCTTCTCTGTTAGGGAATCGATAAGTGGCGCTATCTGTCGAGGCGGTATCAGTGCGTCTACCGGATACCTGGAAATAGCTTCAAGAGGAAGTGTACCCGTTAACAGCTCGTACATGCAGGCACAAACAGCATAAAAATCTGTGCTGGAACCACGTCTACCTACAAAAGAATATTGCTCCGGAGGCGCATATCCAGGGGTCAAAATTTCGGTCATTCTGCCTGTTTGTCCTGCCATAAATTCTCTGGCTGCACCAAAATCAATTAATATGGCTTTGTCTTGTTTATCGATTATAATATTTTCTGGTTTAATGTCTCTGTGAATTAAATTATTAGAATGGACAACTTTTAAAGCTGACGCCACTTGAATAAAATAGTGCTTGACGCGACTTACTGGCAGAGGTCCTGATTCTTTAAGTATTTTGGATATCTGCTTTCCTTCAATAAATGCCATCACAATATAAACGGTATTATTTTCTTCAAACCAGTCATATACTCTGACAATGTTGGGGTGTACACACTTTGATAAATTTTCTGCTTCATTTTTAAATTTCTCAATTTGCTCCTGCCGCTTTTTTGGGGTTATGGGCCAAATAATATTTGTTCCCTGTCTGATAGCTTTATTTGGGTAAAGTTCTTTGACAGCAACATTGCTGTAATTTACCAGAGCCATGCCTTTATAGGTGATTCCAAAACCACCTTCCCCAATGCTATCTTCAATCCTGAGCTTATGTTTCCCTCTCTGTAATAAAGTACCACCAGGCAAGTGATACGGTTTATATTCTGATGACTGTGTGGCACCCAACGGGTAACAGCAAGCCATGCATAAACTGGCAGTATCGGGATTTTCTTGGAAGCAAACTGGACAATTAATAGGCATTTTTTTAATTTATAGCAGGAGTCAGGAGTCAGGAGTCAGGAGTAATACCAAATCCGGGTTAGCTACCCCCTTTTTCTCGTTACCAGGCTCTGCCTGGTAACGCATAAACGAGGCTCCGCCTCCCGATTCAAGGCACTAACCTCGGTAGTGAGTGCATACCTCTGACTGGAGGCAGAGCCTCCAAGAGTCCGTTCCCAGGCAGAGCCTGGGAACGAGCAATATTGGTAAACACAAAAGTTATCTGGGGATGCTTCGCCCTAGGCAACATTTAAGTGCCATAATAGTGGCGTTATCGTGTGCGCCTTTTGCCAGTACCCTCTCCATCGTTGTTTTAACACTTAGCTTGACATTTTCTTCATTATAAAAAATTTCGGCTAACTCATCTGCTGGAACTAAATCCCACACTCCATCTGAGCATAATAGTAAAATATCATCATTTTCTAGGGATATTGATAAGCCTGAACCAAAATGGCTTAGGGTTTGGATGTAGTCATGGCTCAGTGTTCTTCTTGTGCCAATAGACTTAGTGAGAATGTTCCGATCGGGATGATTTTTACTTTCCTCGTAGGTTATTTGACCATTAGCCAGAAGCATGGAGACGAGGGAGTGATCTTCGCTTAACTGACATATTTGCCCGTTTCTCAATAAAAAGATGCGGCTATCTCCTACATGGGCTATGATTAGCTGGCGATCGCTCACTAATACTATACTTAATGTAGTCCCGCCTTGGTTAACATTCTGGGCTACACAGTCATTGGCTGTCTGAACTAGAGAGAGCAGCCACGCGCCACAGCTCTCTGGATTTGGGAAATCTCTAGGAATAGCTGCCTCAAGCACCGTTTGTACGGCTAACAAGCTGGCTACCTCTCCTTGAGCCATACCTCCCATGCCATCTGCGATAACTCCCAAAATCAGAGAATGCGCTCCCTCGCTCAAATACTGCTGCCGGATACCATAATTATCCTCATTGTGTAGACGATCGAGGGAAAGTCCCACAATTGAATCAACCGCTACATCCCACTCAACTTTCACAGTTTGGAGTGATTGCCTGGTTTCAATTAATAAGCTTAATAACTGAGATAATAAAAAACGTTCCTCGATCGCAGGACAAAGGCAAACGCTCAGAATCTGGTAAATCTGAGGAATAGGTTTAATATCTAATTGCATACTATCATCTTGAACTGGTAACTTTTTATGGATAGAATGATAGAGAATAGCACCTACTACATAAGTACTCATTCTCTCCTCTATAGGATAAATATAGGCAATTTCTGGGGCACAATAGTCTCCTTCTAAGGCAAATGGCAGTTTTTCACCGACATGGTGTACGCTCGTTAAGTCAAAAAACTGGACTGGTACACCTATTTGGAATTGGATAAATTTGGGGATAATTTGAAAAAAGCACCATCCGTGCTGATAAACATACCGAAAGAATTGGCAAACTTGGCTGGCTAATAATAAAGATTGTTCTAGGGTGGTTTCTTGGCATAGCCAATCTGATAAATTTTTACCTTCCTCTGGTAGATAACTGAGCAATATAATTTTTTCAGTAGGTGTCTCGCTGCCTATCTCTTGATAAAACGTTTCTTCTAAATATTCGGGTTCTTGTTCAACTATAGGAAAATTGGGGTTCTCCTTTAGCTCCCGAACTGGAGGGATAGATACTATTAGCTGCTCAGTCGCGAGTAACTCTGACACCATTTTGTAATCACCAAGTGCCTGCCTTAGTTGCAACTCCCGCATCAGCCCACCATCTAAATCACCCACACGTAACAATCCGGCTACTTCATCACCCTGCGTCTGGATATTAACCTGAAAGTAATAAACATCTGTAAATTGTCCCAGATGTGATTTAACTTCTACTCGGAAGTTGTCTATCTGGAAGCAGGTATTTTCTTGGATGGTTAACTCGGTGGGTGATGACATAAAAAGGAGTCAGTAATATTTGGATTAGTTTGTAGTCGGGGCTTTAGCCCTGACTGAGGACTAAAGTCCTTACTACGAACCTGAAATTAGTTTGTAGTCGGGGCTTTAGCCCTGACTGAGGACTAAAGTCCTCACTACGAACCTGAAATTAGTTTGTAGTCGGGGCTTTAGCCCTGACTGAGGACTAAAGTCCTCACTACGAACCTAGGATTAGTTCGTAGTCGGGGCGGGAGCAACGCGAAAAAGTGAGATGGCTCCCACCTCATTCTAGTCTATGGAACACCCCCTCAAGTACAACTCAATTCCTCTTTTATCCGTTGACAGTGTTCCGCAATTTTGACTGCCAAAACATTCAGATCAATCGGATTATTGGCTACAGAAAGCTTGGTCGCAAAAGTACGACCTGGGTGCAACAGATCCCATACAGAACGTTTCTGCCCAGCACGTCCGCTTCCAGGATCATGTATCCCGAATCCCGATATTTCCCAATTCCAAATCGGACTGAAGTGGCGGATTAAAACCGCCTCCCCCCAGGAAACTAAATCTATGTCCATTGCTGCTACTTTGAACTGGAAATCCTCAACAGAAAGATTATCTACAGCCTGAATAGATTTTTCATGCTCTGACAGACGCCCGTAAAGGGTGCTGCCAATCGTTGCTCTCCCAGTCCGACGACCGCTAGGCGCTGCTTTTCCTACATAAATTGGCATACAGCAAGAATTTAAGTTTGCCTGTTTAATTAGCTCGTACATCGAAAAATCGCCCCGGTAATATAAAATATATACCCCCACAAATTTGCTCAAGTCTTTCTTTAAAGAATTAAGTTCTTGAAAGTTATAACACTCTTGTTTAGAGCAGAAAGCAATCAAACTTTCTGATAAATCGGGCGGGATTCTAAATATTTCTAGCATGGGGTATATTCTACCAAGCGGTGGCTACACCTGAATCGCTCTTGCTCTCAATAGATGCGTTCTGATACTAGAAGCAATCACCTCGGCAAAAGCGATCGGAACGGCATTTCCCAATTGCCGCATCGTCTGCGTCCAACAGTGAGGAAAAAAGTATTCATCCGGGAAAGTTTGCAACCGAGCTGCTTCCCGCACCGTAAAATAACGCACCTCCCCGGTGTGGAAAACCAGCATATTTTCCCCGCCAGGAACACCATGCACTCCTGCTTTCAGCGTTTTGGCGGGTTCATCTAGGGGACTGCCAGTGTGACCGGGGTATTTTCTAGCCCCCGGTATGAAAACGTGGTTCAGTACCCAGCTAGAGCTTTCCTCACTGCCCGAAACTGGTAAATCCCAAATGGCATCACGCACCGTGCGCCAGGGCTTTGTCAGGGGTGGGAACAACCTGGACTGGAGATTGTAGATACTTGAGTATTGCTTGCTTGGCACTCGCGATCGCTCGGAGTGGGGTACTTGATGCCATTCCCAGTAATCACCCGTCACCCATTGCTCCCAAAGCATTGCCTCCTGGGAATGGGTTGGTGCCGGGAAAGACCACTCCACGCCTAAGTCGGAGCGGAATCCTACTATAAAAACCCGATCGCGCTTTTGGGGAATGCCGTAGTCTGCTGCATTGAGATTGCGAAATACTACGCGGTAGGACAGTCCATCGTGGCGATCGACAGTATGATACCGTTCTAATCTCGATAGATGGTCTACCCAATCCTCACCTGGCTTTTGCACGATCTCCGGGTAAGTCAGTTGCAGGATAATGTACTGGAAATATTTGCTGAAAGAAGAACGCAACAGACCTTTCACATTCTCGACTAGGATAGCCTTTGGCTTCAGTTCTCGGACAGCCCGGAAGAACTGGGGGAACATATCTCGCGAGTCATCCCACCCCTGGTGTTTGCCTCCTTGGGAGAAAGGCTGACACGGTGGTCCTCCGGCTAGGAGGTCTATTTCACCTTTGACTTGGAGTGTCGTAAAATCGAATTGAGTTACATCGGCTTGGAAGACGGGCCAGTCAGCTACAGCCTGGATACCACGCTGCTGATTAGAGCGAATTGTAAAGCAGGCATCTTTGTCCCGTTCGATCGCAGCTTGATGACGAAAACCTGCATTCGATATACCGATCGCCAACCCCCCGGCTCCCGTGAAAAGTTCGACGGAGTTCATTGCTAGGATTTGATTAGCCATTAAGTTCATCTAACCAGAAAATAACTCAATTAACTAAGTCAGGAGTCAGGAATATTTGGATTAGTTTGTAGTCGGGGCTTTAGCCCTGACTGAGGACTAAAGTCCTCACTACGAACCTGGGATTAGTTTGTAGTCGGGGCTTTAGCCCTGACTGATTTTAAACAGGAGACGAACCTTGCCGAGGGCAATTTCATCTCCGGGGTATATTGATTCTGGCATGGTAATTCTACTACTAAAACGAGTTTGACCTGAACGTTTAATAAAAACGCCGTTTGTAGAGCCAATATCCTTGATTTTCCATTCACCTCTCTCTTGATAAATTTCCGCATGTTGACGTGAAACTGTCTCTTCTCCCACAAATCCCTCTAAATCAACATCCACTGGCCCTGTTTCTGGATCGAATCGTCCGACAAGTAGATTGCTTTCATTTAGGGTAAATTCGGAGATGGGCGCATTGGTTTGTTTGGGGAGCAGCTTTGCCGTTTCTCCTACAACATCCGTCTGGGTAACTTGTGTAGCACTCGCTGAGTTGAAGTTAGAATAATTTGGCTCTGAGTTGGGGGGATAAATATCTATAACTGGAGTTGGCTCTGAGTTGGGGGGATAAATATCTATAACTGGATTTGGCTCTGAGTTGGGGGGATAAATATCTATAACTGGATTTGCCTCGGTATAGGTTGGCTGTGATTCAAAGGTATAATGGTCTGTAGATGAAATTGGCTCAGGCTCCCTAGGCTGTGAGTTGGGGGGATAAATATCTATAACTGGTGTTGGCTCAGGGGTTGCCGTTTCAAGTTCACAGCCACACACCATACAAAATTTTGAGTTGTCTGGGTTGCGATCGTATTCACAGTGGGGACAGTTAACAGACATCGATAAAACTCCTCATTTGTAAGGTTAGCAGTCAACACTTAACAGTCTATGTTCCCGATATTTTCCTAATTTGTTCGTCTGAAAGCTCATCACTAATATCATTACCCATTTTAACTGTCTTGCCTTTTGAACTCATTTTGATGGTTTTGCGTGTGCCAGCAGAAATTTTACGGGTTTTGCGTAACTCATCTTGAGCGACGGTGATGGAGGCGGTGATTGTCTCATTGCCAATCCGTTGAGTCATGCGTCGTGCTGTTTCTAACAATTCTTCTGCTCGTTGGGGATTTTTATCGGCAACCTTAGTGGCTTCAGCAACTATCTGAGCTACATTAGACTGCTGTACGTAGTCCATAACTTCTCTATCGACTTGTGTAGAAAAACTCTGTCCGGCAACAAATTGCACTACTACCTCCTGGGGAGGGAGTTCTTCTCGTCTATTCTGCCCAGGGACATCGTAGGTTAAGCCGAGTTGGGCGATTCTAATTCGAGAAGCTGGACGTTTTTCTATGGTAAACTCTAATATGAATATTGTTTCATCATTAGCGATCGCGTTGCCAATGTGATAAGGCTCTTGATGTAGTGGAAATTCAGCCTGAGAAGGATAAGATCTGACTAGACGAGTTAGTTTCACTCCTTTTACGGTTTTGACTGTTAAAGCCAAGTTGGTGATGACTTCTTGCTGGGCTAGGGCGAATTCTTCAGCTATCTGATTGGGTAATTCGGCAATTAATATATCCCCTCCTATCGGATTTTTTGTTACCACATGAAAAGGGCGACCTCCAGTAGCATCGCTGAGATAATTTAGCAAATCTTCGTTAAAATCACCAACTCCTAAGGCTGTAATGGGGATGTTACTGCTGCTAAATGTCAGCGCTAGATCTCGGCATTGCTCTTCATCAAATGTTTGACCATCTGTAAATAGTAGGGCGCGACGTGCTGTCATCTGCGGAGCCCCCAGGACGCTCAAAGCTTCTTGTAAACCGCGCCCCATGAGTGTGCCGCCGGAAAAGTTGCCCAACTGCGCGATCGCATCCTCTATACGCTTAATCTCTGTTGCTGGTGTCAGTCCAATGATAGTCGATGCTTTATCATCAAATTGTATAATAGCAACTCGATCGGTCTGACTCAGTTGCCCTGAATGAATCAGGGCAAGTAAAGCTTCTCTGACAATATCTTTTTTGGTTCTGATGTTTCCTCCCTTCACCTCTATCCAATCTTGCCCATCAGCTTGATAAGTTATACCTGTGGCTTGTGAATCACCCATGACAACTTCGTTCATCGAGCCACTGGTATCAATCACAAAAGCAAAGGTAGTTGGTGGGGAAAGAGCAGCTACCTGTTTTGTTGGTCTTAGCTTCAGCATCACGAACAATTTTTGCTCTGCTGCATCTGCGGGTAAAAATTCTCGGTGAAGAGTAAGATTGATGTTCAACATTTTTAACCTTCCTTAAATTTTTAATGGTGGGAGGGCCCCCAGTTGGGGGGCGACATCAGATAAGCTTGGATAAATTATAGCTGAAACCGCTCTGTTACCTGATTCATGTATATCCTCAAGATCTGCTTCGTTAAATGGCGAAAACTCAACCGTTATCATACTGTCCCGGTATCCCTCTCTGATATCTTGTATCCAATGCTGTATAATTCTCTTCATCTGGCGATCGCTAATTTTACAGGCGCTTTTGATTTCCAGTTCTCTTTGAATTTCTAAACATACTTCTTTAGTAAAGAATATATCGGGTCTATTCTCCTGCTCTTTTTGGAGGTTTAATATATGGGTAAACTTTTCGTTATCAATTTGGTTTTTGAGAGTTAAAGTGTATTGAACCATTGGTTTTTTTTAATAAAAAGGCTATATAGCAACCGCGAAAGGCGGTTAGAACATTCTCTCAATCTCACGCTCCTGTCACAGTAAGGGCTTTACTCCTGACTCCTGACTCCTGACTCCTGACTCCTGACTCCTGCTATAATTGTCGCTTGAGCAATTGAGCCCATATTGAAAAGGGTAGTACACCAGCTATAGCTAGTGCTGCCACGACGGATAAGAAAATGTATAGTCGTGTAACTCGTGGCAGCGATCCCCCGAAGACGGGCATGGTATAAGGCTTAGGTTCCGACTTAGCAACACCCGCCACCGAGTGGACTTCTACGTAAACATGATGTTGGGAACCTCGTTCAGGATTGGGCTGAAGGTAGCTAATTTCATACTCGCCCAGCAAAGCATCTAGGAATTCCTGGAGCTGTTGAGCAACTTTATCAGCTTGCGCCGAAAACTCAGCTATGCCCCCAGTCTCCTTAGCAATCTTAGTTAGTTTATCGCGATCGACAAATTCTTCTTCGGGAATTTTACCACGACCTATACCTATATCTTGCCGTGTCGGAGGGTGGGAAAGACCATATTTTCCTTCCAACTGCTCCGGAGTCAAGCCGTAACCCAAAGTATGAACTGTGATATCATAATTGCCCTTTAACAGAGACATGAGTGATTGAAAGCGTTCTGGTTCACGAGGGGAATCGTCATAACCATCAGACAGCAGAATTATAGATAATCTGGGCTGAGGCTGATTGGAATCAGGTTTTGGGTGAAAGCGCTCATCTTTTAGATTATCTAAATATTTTACCGCTGTAGATAAAGGGTCGTAAATATTGGTAGCAGCACAGGGAGTTTCATGAGCTAGGCTATCGAGTTTGCTTTCCACTTTGCTACCGATATCTAAAAAATTGTTCAGTTCCTTATCAGTCACTGGATTTCCTTTACAACCCCCTCCAGGTTCGCCAAAAGGTACAATCTCCATTTTAGCCCTGGAGTCACTTTCAGCCAAAGCGGTATTAAACTTTTTAATGGCATTTATTGCTCCCTGTAGTTTAGTCGTGCCTCCTTTATCTTCTTTATTCATACTGCCACTAAAATCTAGTAGCACAATAATCCATGCTGTTGGTGGTTCTGCATTTTTGGGATTTTTCCAGTTTTTATTTTTAAACTGTAATGGTTTACCGTCTACAGTCAAGCTAAAATTAGTCTCCTGTAAATCCATTACAGGTCTTTGGTTATCGTCTTTTACTTTAACCCTTACAGTAACCTTATCTTCATCAACAGAAGGAGTACCAACAATCTCAGCATTTTTTATACCTATATCCCCCGTAGGGCTTTTTTCGTATAGCCCCACCCTTGAAGCGTGGGTATCAAATTTAGCCAAACAGGGGCTAGTAAAACAACCAGTTATTAGTAAACCTATACTAAGCCTCTGGATCGAGGAAGCGATTGTAATAGACAAATCTAAAGAAGTTTTTACCATTTGCCTCTGACTGGTTAGTAGTGTAAAAAGTCAAAATATCGTTGTGCTTCAAAGGAACTGGATTATTAGACTTTAAAGTCTCCCCCCTGACTGCTATTGTGTCAAAATACTTTTTATTAGGAGTCAATATCGCCTGACGGGAACTCAAATCTAAGCTCGAAGCGTGTAGCGGGATTCCAGGAAGACGGATAGCAGCATTTTTACCAGAACCAATAGTAATTTCACCTCGCACAGGTAATTGGATAGACAAACCCTCCTCAATTTGCTCCGAGTAGCCATTGCTGACAAATTTCAGTAGGGGCCTGCCATCTCTAACTCGTTGAATAGTAGGAGAATTAATTGGTGGGGCAGGATTGGGCTCAGTATACTCGAAACCTGCACCAGCTCTCAGCGCCGCCATGTAACTGGGGGAGGTAGAAAAGCTAAACACCACACCAAGCAGAAATCCCAACAGCCCAAACCCGACAACATCCTCAATGCCTTTCCATTCTGGTGGCAGATTAGTTAAAGTGGGACGCAACACCTCGAATATCAGGGCGGCGATAAAACCTGCACTGCTAGCCGCAACTATGCTAGTCAAACAACGCTGCAAAAAACGCTTAGTGTCGCCTGCTTCAACGCTACGCCAACGCCAGGTAAATCCTTCCGCAATGCCAACCGCACCCCCAATCAATAACCAACCTACTATTCTGACGAACCAGTTGGACACAATTGGCAATGATTCACGAGTTTGAGGCATGAACAAAAATTCTGCCATGCCCCCAGATGCCAAACCTATCAATAATCCCAGTACAGCGGCGATGCCAAGGGGTAATCGAAAGATGCGGAAGTTAACTTTTGTCCTTGTAGGGTTACTGAGAAAAATCTCGGTGGCAACTGTGCCCACTGCCAAGGAAATTGCCACGGATGGAAATAGTACCAGTTCGGGAAACTGTTTTAACCAGCCCAAGTCACTAAGAAAGAATTGCCCTATACTCCAGCCGACTAAAGCCGAGGAAATTTCAGATAAGATGTAGAGATAGACTCTCATGATACAATATTATACTCCAATCGATCGGGCAATTTTGGATGCAAGGATTTTGGATGCCAGGATTTGCCCATCACCATGCGCCATCACCCATAACCAACCCTACTACTGAGGGCTGGGTGGTTTTTTTTGTAGCAGTTTAATTTTTACATCTTTTTTCAACTGGTTAAAAGTTTTTCCCTCTGGGCTGATTATTCCATCAGAGCTAATTTTTTTTTGCTGTTGATAGGATAAAATTTCATTCACCAAAATTTTTCTTTGGTTTGCCTCTCCATCGACTGCGGCTGTATAATCAAATTTATCATTACCCAGAGTTTCCTTAATTGCCTTTTTAATATCTTGTGAAAGTATACTACTTAATTCACTGTCAGATTGCAAATCAGAAACTATTTTATCTAGGGCTGGTTTAGTTTTACTGTCAAAGTCCTGTTTTGACTTAACATCATTGTTGTACCTTGAATTATTATTCTGATTATTTGTTGTAATGACAGGTTTTTTCTGGTCAGCTACTTCTGGATTATTAGAATTTGATTCGGCTGTATCTTTAGCCTTAGCTAACATATAACCTCTGATAAGATAGCCTCCTAAAAATGCCATCAGATGGGTAAGCAAAAGAATAGTTGTGGCGGCAATAGGTAGAGCATTTTTTTTAAGATAGTCTTTTGGAGTCAGTTGGCGAAAAACTTCCAGCCCCAATACATTTTGGCTCCATCTGGAAAATTTTCGGTTCCATTTCCTCTGGGTTTTAGTTTTTTCTAGGGCTAGATCGAAGATTTTGGGGGGCACTTTACCACGACTTACTTGGTAAAAGTAGGCTGCTAAATCATACTCTTTCAACCCGATAAACAGTTTCGCTAACGGTTCATAAATAGGAATACGATAGGATTTTGCTTGCCAGAGACTTTTCCAAATTAAGTCTCCACAGGAGAAATATCTGGGGTCTGGTTTCATCCCCTTTGACTCACTAATTATTTGTAAATCATCTCGAACATACTGCAACAGATAACTACCATACTGTTTCCAAAGACCTCCATCTCTAGTTAACAACCAAATCAGGGATTCTAATAGGTTTTCTTTTGCTAGTTTATTCAGGGTGATTTTAAGACCTTCGGTTACCAATGGCGCTAGTTCAATAAACTGTTTTAGCTTAAGTTGGAATTGTAGAGATGTTTGTTGCCGATCGTTCTCTTCCTTGTTATCAATTCCCAACCAATCTAAGTAATCTGGCAAGGTATTGGGAATAAAAATTGCTCTCAAAGTTAAAAGGCGCACCATTTCTGGAGTATATATTTGCTGGTTTATAGCATTAGTTGCACCCAGGTTATCAAAAATATTTTGTAAGTATGCTTCAGTTAATTTATTTTTCTTGCAAGTGGAAATTATCGTTGGTATGGCTTCGTTTTTATTACTTATCGCTGCTTTAATTGCTGACTCAAGAGCCTGTTCATCTACTCCCGCTCCTGGTGGCAGCATTCTGGGACTATTAAGAAGGGAGTTCCGTGTCTGCGTAATCTGTTGATGTGCCTTCTCATTAGCAGCCTGAATAATTTGAAACAGTTCTGGGCGCTCAAGTGCCTCAACATTGTAAGCCCATGATACTGGTTGCCCCTTGGCTTTAAAAGCCGCCATCTCGTTAATCACTTGTAAGGTGTATGGCTGCCCTGGCTGGATAATGATAGGCACAGGATTGCTATTTAGCCAATCTTCTACAGGAGCTAAGTTTAAGTTAGGTTTGGGAGCATTCCATATATTAGGCTTGTCTGGAATTTCAGTGGGGTTGAAAACCGGAAATTCTCCAGTGCGCTGTTTATAATTATCCATCCAAGCCGCTATTTTCCAGATGTTATCAGCTCCCTGACACAAAAAGTACCTATAGACAGCAGTGGTGCGCCCAAATTCATCCGGACATGGGGTGACTACGGCAATAACGGACCAATCATCATCCTCTGTCTCGCCCGAAGCTACACCAGCCACAACCGCTGGTCGATCGCTAGAAGTCCCGACTACTACCTCGAACCTTTTGTTAGCTATGACGCGAGCAACAGAGTAGGGTATTTCGGTCAGAGTTGAGTTCATATATTCCCCTACCTTGAAACCTCGCGATCGCCATTTACCGTCTGATAAAATTTCGGCGTTGATACCCGTACTGAACTCGTGAATTTGAACTTGAGAATCGAACATAAAATTAGTCCTCGTCTAATTCTTTATAGCCAATATTTGGAAACAGCGATTTAAACCCCATAGCGCATCCTCTTGCCTTTACTTAACCAATATAAAGGTGAAATCAAGTTGTAAGGACGCCACTTTTTTGGTATCCTCAAGATTGAACGAGAACTACCAATTTGATCTGTCTCATCTTGACGATTGGGGCGGGGGTCGTTCCGTTCCAGGACTCCAAAGGTAGATATCGCATAAAATTGTAGATTTTGAGCCAGAATTCCTTGACGTAAAAGGCTTTTTGTTCTGGGCAGGTGTACATTGAATATGTCATTTTCTGGATCTAGACGACCTGGCCAAAGTTCACCCCTTTCGCATTTACTCATGGCTACAGCAATTCTCAAGTTTTGAGACCGATCGTGCTTATCCATTAACTCAATGAATTTGCCCATCACCTGGCTGTAAAAGTTATCGCTGTTATCTTCCCAGCCGTGTAGTAGGAGCAAACAGCCTTCTATGTCTTTTTTTAAACATTCTTCAATAAATTCCAAATGTAATTCATTGTATATGCCAGATACTAGCTCGTTAAATATTTCTCCTGGATAGTCTCGGACTACTAAATTAATTTCATCTGCCTTTTTTAGCCAAGGCTTTATTTTTATTTTAAATTGGTATAAAGGCAAATCGTAAAAACTTTTGATTTTAACGCCGTCTATAATAGTCGGCTCCAAAGAAGCTCCATTTTTAATAATAGTTTGAGCTTTATTTGCTATTTTTTTTGCATCTTCAGTTACAGATGTAATAGTAAAAATTTGGTTATTGACTTGCGGGCAATACGCCAAAGCTGCTAGATAGGTGGTTTTCCCAGCGCCTGTTGGTCCAATCACACAAATATTACCCACAATTGCCTCCCAAAGTTTAATTTCCTAAGTAGCTTGCTAAATAGATCCAGGGTAGTTCCAGCAAAGTCCGGTTATAGATACTGGTGATAAAACAGCGCACTGATAAACCTGAGACACCCCTGATTCTGTTGATTTCCTCTAGATGGGATTGAACAAAGAAGAAGTATCGATCGCGAACATAGATATGGCGCTGTAGCCAGTTTAGCTGGGTACCATAAGGGTTGAAAGCAAGCGTTTGCGCTTCTTTGTCAAGATGGTCAGAAAATAAGTCTGCCATGTTCAGGCAGATGAGAATGTGCCGCGCTTTAGGGCAATCATAGCTAAAAAACTTAGTCCAGCGATCGAACCTATTAGACCACTGTTCTTGGGTTATATAAGTCTCCGGATTGACGTCAGGCTTTAAAATTTCACGATATGGGGGCAAAACCAGTAAAATCCCCTCACTTTGCCGCACAGTCTCTAAAAAGCTATTCCACTCCGATGGATGCTCTAACTGCCAGGGAACGCGGAATATTTCCCCAGGGGGATCTATCCACTCTACGGAAACCTGACTGCGCCCCGTCGAGAGTTGGACTTGAACATCCAAGGTACGGTTATCAATCGTGCTGGTTGCCCGAGCTGTACCATCTGGCTGTAGAAATATCGGTTTCAGATTATCATAGTTTAGGTTACAAACTTTAACATACTGCCCCTGAGGATTGGCTAACTCAAAGGCTAAGTGTGTTTTACCAACTGAGCGATCGCCTATATAAACGACTCCCATCCCTAGCACCTGCTTTCGGCTTATGCGTTGTTTTATTATAACAGATTTATGTCATGGTGCATCTAGCGTTAGAAGTAAATATATATTTTATACAGTATGGCAAAAATTTACGAATAGTCCCAACCCCCCCTAAATATGTCAAACTCTGAAAAACTGGCTCATATCCCAAAAAAAACCCACCGTAACCTCTGGTTTGAACGAGTGATGGCACTTGCGGCATTGGCAAACCTGGGTTTGGTGCTGTTCGATTTAACCTATATCCCTTTCCGTAACTTCTACGTAGGTAAATTTCCTGGGCTAACTCAAGTTTATGACCAGATTAAGGCAATTGAACCTCATCGAGAAACCCAGCAGTATCTAGAAACGGTAGAAAATCTCAAAGCTCAAGTAGCTTCTACAGGGTTGCAGTCACCCGAAGTCGAACCATTGCTGGAAGAACTACAGAATCTCAGCGCGGACATGATTGACACCAATCCTTTCGCTGAAGCGAATAAAACTGGCACCTTGGAAAAAATTAAAGATCGGATGCGCCAGCATGTTCCTAATCCGACTAACTCTGCCAAACAAGCTTTTAAAGTTTTCTGGAGTAAACCTTATTTAATCCGAAAAGGCTGGACAAAAGAAATAAGTTTTTTTGACGAAAAAATTCAGCCTTTGATTGGAACCAACTATTTCCGCCATAATGGGGAAATCGGCTATTTTGCAGACTACTTCTGGAAAATTGACATCTGTTTTATCGGTCTGTTTGCCGTAGAATTTGCAGCTCGCACCTACTACATACATAGGCGTTATATCGGCCTGCGCTGGGTTGATGCGATGCTATGGCGTTGGTATGACATCGTACTGTTGGTACCCTTTTCGTTACTGCAAATGCCAGTTTTAGGGTTGCTAAGGATTGTCCCTGTGATAATTCGCCTTCATCATGCCCAGTTGTATAATTTGGAATCTCTTCAGCAGCAATTCAGCCAAGGGTTTGTTGCCAACTTTGCCGGGGAGTTAACAGAAGTGGTTGTGATTAGGGTGATTAATCAAGTTCAAGACTCTATCAAGCGAGGTGATTTCAGCAGCTTGCTGTCGGAGCGGGAGAATCGTCCTTACGTTGACATTAACAATATTAATGAAGTAGAAGCGATCGGTAAACTGGTAGTGAATATAATGGTATATAAGGTAATACCGAAAATTCAGCCAGATTTGGAAGCAATTATACAGCACAGCTTGGAAAAGACGCTCAAGCAGTTCCCAGTTTACCAGAACTTGCAGCATCTACCAGGTGTGGGACAATTACCTAACCAGTTAATCGAACGACTGATAAAAGATGTCTCCCAGTCTGCCTACAAAGCTCTTACAGATTCATTAGAAGATGAAGATGTTGTATGGGAAGATCTTACCAGCCGTTTGGTGCAACACTTCGGTGAAGCCTTAACCTCTGAAGCCCAAAGACAGCATACAGTACATAAAATGCAGTCTTTACTCTTCGACCTTTTGGAAGAAATCAAACTCAATTACGTCGCGCAGTTGTCCGAGGAATATTTAGACGCTATTTTAGAACAAACTCGGAAAAAGCGCAATATCGTTAAGCGCTAGAGGGTTGAGGTCTGCCCTCGTCCCGACTCCCTAACCCCTCTGCACTCTGTTAAACTTAGATATAGAGTAAACTCCTAGTAACCGATTTACTGAACATTACTGGACAATGCTGCAGATTAACCCAGTCCGAGCTGGCATCAATTGCCTAAGGATGGTGAGATATCATACTACTGTGCTTTCTCCGCATCCACAATGTACTCCAACTCAAGTTGGTGCGAGTATACAGCATAATTGCCTCGCGCTCTAGGTTCTTCATCGCTTGACACGCGATTTCCATTACAATATGATGATAGATGCCACAGATATAGTATGTACATTGCTTATAGGACAAAGCTAAAACTGAACAACCAGGAACGTACCCTAATGGCACAACACGCAGGTTATGGGCGTTGGGTATACAACTGGGGTTTACGGATGTGGATGGAATCATACAGGTCGGGATTAAAGCCAACTGCCAATAAGTTGAAGAAGTTTTTTACCAATCACGTCAAGCCAAAGTATCCTTGGATGTCTGAGTTGTCATCAAAGGTGTATCAGTACGCTTTCATAAATTTAGGTGACGCATACGAGCGCTTCTTCAAAGGACTAGCAGAATACCCAAAGTTTAAGAAGAAATATCACCATGATAGTTTTACACTGGATGATGGTGGTGGTGAACGACTTATCAAGATAGGTGGCTACAAGCATAAGCTACCATTTATAGGATGGGTAGAAACTTGGGAAGAATTACCAGAGTATCAGGTTAAAAAAGTAACAATTAGCCGACAAGCAGGTGACTGGTATCTTAGTTTTGCTATTGAATTACCGGATGCACCACCAACAGAAACCCACCCCCCTAACCCCCCTCCTGGGAGGGGGGAAGGTACTGTTGGAGTTGACTTGGGAGTTCTAGCATTGGCTACACTCAGTACTGGGCAAGTCTTCCCAAATCCCAAGCCATTAAGATTCGCCATCAAGAAACTGGGACGACTACAACACGATATGCTCCGAAAAGTTACTGGCTCAAACAACTACAAAAAAGCCTCTCTACTGGTAGCTAGGTTACATCGTAGAGTGGCAAATATCAGAGCAGATTATCTTCATAAATTAACGACATTTTTGGCTAAGAACCACAGCCAGATTGCGCTCGAAGATTTAAACGTTTCTGGGATGTTGTCTAACCATAAACTAGCAAGAGCAATTGCTGACTGTGGATTTGGTGAGTTTCGTCGCCAACTTGAGTACAAGTGTCAGCGCTATGGTTCCGAGTTGGTAATAGTTGACAGATACTACCCCAGTTCTCAACTGTGTTCTAATTGTGGTCATCAACAAAAAATGCCATTATCAGAGCGAGTTTATCACTGCCCTGATTGTGGCATGATTCTAGACCGAGATCTCAACGCAGCCATTAATCTATCAAAAACCTCTGGTTCGGGGGGGTTAGCCTGTGGAGTGGGTGCTGCCGACAGTCCACTGTGAAGCAGGAAGTAAACATCATTGTTGTGCATTGTTGATTAATGTCCAGTAATGTGCAAGTTTTATAGAACAGACGAATTAAACCAAATCTCGTCGCTAAAACTTCTTGGAATAATTTCGCAGGAAGTGGGTTGGAGCCCACTTTTTTTATTGAAAGCATTCATGACTCATCCCCTAATTCCACAAATTATTGATTTGGCGACGCCCATAGCCGCCTCCCTGAGCTTGGAGGTGGTTGGGGCTGTATTTCACACCAACAAACGTCCACCAGTGCTGCGGGTGGACATCCGCAACCTCACCTCAGACACTGGCTTGGATGACTGCGAACGGATGAGTCGTGCCCTGGAAGCTACCTTAGATGCAGTAAACATCATCCCAGAGACTTATATTTTGGAAATTTCCAGTCCTGGGATTTCGCGGCAGCTAACCACCGACAGAGAGTTCATCGCCTTTAAAGGCTTTGACGTTATGGTTACAACATCTGAACCATTTGAAGGCAAACACGAGGTTACCGGAAAGCTGAGTAGTCGGGATGAAGAAGCCCTGCGTCTGAACCAAAAAGGTAGAGCGGTTGCTATTCCCCGTCAAATCATCACCAAGGTACAACTGGACTCGCCTCGCTAGGGCGTGCTAAGTTCGCGTCCAAAATTGTTGTAGAAGCAAAGCATTTGGGTATCCTCAATTTTTCGGGAAAATCCCAGATTTTCTATTCCAAATGCTTCGCCTCAATTTTGGAGTCGATCCCCATCCCCAAATCTAAAGTCTAAACTTTATGGAGGTTTCCCCCCCTTATGTCATTAGTTAATTTGCCCGGACTCAAAGATTTAATCGATCATATCAGCCGAGAGCGCAACTTACCTAGGCTCGCCGTCCAAGCATCCCTGCGAGAAGCGCTCCTGAAAGGATACGAGCGCTATCGGCGTTCCCAACGAATGGATCGGTTTCATTTTGATGAAACTTACTTTGATAATTTTGAAGTCGATCTCGACACCGACCAAGAAGGCTTCCGCATTTTATCTACTAAAATTATTGTCGAAGAAGTCGCCAATTCAGACCACCAGATTTCTCTGCAAGAAGTTCAGGAAGTAGCAACAGAAGCTTCTCTAGGTGATTCAGTAGTTTTGGATGTGACACCGGAACAGCGAGAGTTTGGTCGTATGGCAGCAATGCAAACTAAGCAGGTGTTGTCACAAAAACTACGAGATCAGCAGCGCCAAATGGTCCAAGAGGAGTTTCAAGACTTGGAAGGAACGGTTCTGTCAGCAAAGGTGCTGCGGTTTGAGCGACAATCCGTGATTATGGCTCTCAGCTCAGGGTTTGGACGACCAGAGGTAGAAGCCGAACTGCCTAAGCGGGAACAGTTGCCCAATGATAATTATCGGATCAATATCACTTTTAAAGTTTACCTAAAAAAAGTCCGCGAAGGTCCCCATCGCGGACCACAACTAATAGTTTCCAGAGCTAGTGCTGGTTTGGTAGTTTATTTGTTCGCCAACGAAGTCCCAGAAATTGAAGACGAAGTTGTGCGGATTGTAGCGGTAGCGCGGGAAGCCAATCCCCCCTCGCGTCATGTTGGTCCCCGCACTAAAATCGCGGTGGATACCCTAGAGCGTGATGTCGATCCCGTTGGGGCTTGTATCGGTGCTCGTGGTTCCAGAATTCAAGTGGTAGTAAATGAATTGCGGGGTGAAAAAATTGATGTCATCCGCTGGTCCCCCGATCCCGCTACCTACATCGCCAACGCCCTCAGCCCCGCACGAGTAGAGGAAGTACGCCTGATAAATCCAGAGGGCCGTCAAGCTCATGTCTTGGTGGGGGACGATCAACTAAGCTTGGCGATCGGCAAAGAAGGGCAAAATGTGCGTCTAGCCGCTCGTCTGACTGGTTGGAAAATTGACATCAAAGATGTCGCTAAGTACGACTACGCTGCCGAAAGTGCCAAAATGGAGGCGCAACTGGAAGCGGTTCGGGCACAAGAAGAGTTGGATGAAGATGAGTATGAGTATGAGGATGAGGATGAATTAGATTCATCTGTGAGCCCCGACGAGGAAGATATTTAGTTTTCACCATGAAACCTAACTACCGACGTTGTGTGAGTTGTCGCCAAGTAGCCGCCAAAGAAAGTTTTTGGCGGATTGTCCGCGTCTATCCCTCACAGCAGGTACAATTGGATCGAGGGATGGGGCGTTCTGCCTACCTGTGTCCCCAGGCAAGTTGTCTTGAGGCGGCTCGGAAGAAAAATCGATTAGGCCGATCGCTCAAAGCCCCCGTCCCAGAACACATATACCAAAGCTTGTGGCAGCGTTTAGTGGTTCCTTAAGTTACCAATACAGCCCGTGAGGGTTTATACTTAAAGTAGAGACGTTACATGTAACGTCCCTACTGAACTTAGTGTAAAAATATAAGTAAGCCCTCGTAGAAGCCAGCCCGAACGCCGCAGTTTATCAATATTGCCTGAGTTTTTTTAAGATTTGTGCAAGATTATAAAAGAAGTGTTTGGACAGGAGGCATCCAGATGGCAAGCTTTAAGCGGCCAGAAGTGAAGGTTTCTTGTCGATAATTAGATACACCATGTTTCACAAGTCAAGCGGGGCAGTAAGCAGATGAGCGTCAGCACCCCGCTCTAAAGAGACGGGGCGTCATGCCTCTAACTTTAGGTAGTTGACCAGCCTAAGCCCAGGAATGGGGAAAACTACGTTATCGGCAAGAGTTCCAGACCTACCTTGGAATGCGTAGCCAGTTCCATGCTCTAGAACCGAGCAGTTAAACAGTTTTACGTTAGCGCAGCGGTGCGCTAGCACGGGGTAAGACAGTACTGCTGGCATAACAAGCTTCAAAAACCTTGGCTCTCTTCGTAGCGGGGCGCTCTCTTCGCACGGAAAACCTTATCCCGAAAGGGTAGGTTTCCCGGTTCCAACCAAAAACCGGGACTCAAGCTTCACGGCGATTAAAATCGCCAAGTGGCTTTCATCCCCCGGAAAAATCACCGGGGCTTCCAGTTGATAGATTTTTAGGTGAATACAGAGGGCTAGACGCAGTGATTAGAGTAGCGA